>NZ_JAUBTR010000132.1:0-7943 GCF_036705045.1 Microcoleus sp. BR0-C5 | reverse complement strand
TTGATGAGATGTCAAATTTAGATAAGATTGATTTTTCATGATTTACTGATTGTGCAACAACCAATATAAGTTTCTAGTATCTTATCCTGTTTCTAGCAAGGCAAGAGTAAAAATAAGTTAAGAGTTGGGATTCAATCCAGTAAAGCAAAATTTTCCATTATATCATAAAATTATTTTGCAAGAGGTCTAATGCAGCTAACAGAGAGACACATCATTAAATCAACGGAACGCCGTTTCGCCCAAATTGACGAACTAGCTTTCAAGTCCAAGAACCTTTACAATGCCGCCAATTACGTCATTCGTCAAAGCTTTATTTATGGATGGAACTATGTCAATTACAACGAAATGAACCGCTTGATGAAATCCCATGAATCATACAAGGCTTTGCCGGCCAAAGTTAGTCAACAAATCTTGATGGTACTAGACAAGAATTGGAAATCATTTTTTGAAGCGATCAAGGCTTACAAAGTGGATTCTTCTAAATTCACTGGTCGCCCGAAACTACCCAATTACAAAGATAAAGTCAAAGGGCGAAACATTCTTGTTTACACAATTCAAGCAATTAGTAGCAAACTGTTGAAAAAAGGAATTATTAAGCTGTCGGGCACTAATCTCTCAATCAAAACCAAAGTAAATCCCGATCGAATTTGCCAAGTTAGATTGGTTCCCAAATGCGATTCGTATGTAATTGAGGTAATTCATAATGAGCAGGAGTCCCCCATCGGCGAGAATGAATTTGTAGCTAGTATTGATTTAGGACTGGATAATTTGGTGGCGTTAACTTCAAATCAGCCGGATTTTATTCCGCTCCTGATTAACGGGCGACCATTAAAATCAATCAACCAGTTCTACAACAAACGTAAAGCACGGCTACAAACTCAATTGAAAGGGAGTCGCAAAACTTCATCCCGTCTTCAACGATTAACTCGCTGTCGCCATCAAAAAATTGATAACTACTTACATCACGCCAGTCGCTTAATTGTTGAAATTTTAAGCGCGAAACAAATTGGAACGTTGGTGATTGGCAAAAATGAACAGTGGAAGACTGAGATCAATTTAGGGGAACGAACCAATCAAAACTTTGTCAGTATTCCTCACGCTCGACTAATTGAGATGTTGGAATACAAAGCTCGACTGGTTGGAATTAAGGTTGTCTTGCAAGAAGAGTCGTACACGTCTCGCGCAAATTTTCTGGGTCTAGATCCAATTCCTGTGTACGGAAAGACAGACAAGGATGTTGCATTTAGTGGCAGGCGGATCAAAAGAGGCTTGTATAAAACATCGGTTGGTAAATTAATTAACTCCGATGTTAATGCCGCTTATAACATCCTCAGAAAAGCAATCCCAAATGCGTTTAGCACTCTTGATAGGGAGCTGCGTAGTTGGGCCAATGCGGGTCAATCCGCTCCAAGTAAAAGTGAAGGGGGAGGGACTTAAAGCCTCCCATGTCATGCAATAAATGACTATACTTTTACCAGCTATAACTTAAAAAAGCTGCAACATGGTTCAGACATTCGCGGTATCACCATTGAAGGCGTTCCAGACGAACAGGTTAATCCCACCCCGGAAATGGCGACTATTTTGGGGCAAGCCTTTGTGAGTTTGCTGGTGCAAAAAGTCAATAAATCAGCGGCAGAATGAACAATCGCAATCGGGCACGACTGCCGCCTATCCGGGCCAATCTTAATGCAGGCAGTCATAGCGGGTATCACCTCAGTCGGCAGCCCAGGCTACGACTTTGAAATGGCTTCAACTCCGGCCAAAAGTTTGAGCATACCTGAACAATTTTTAGAGGATGCACAGTATTGCTCAAATACTGTGCTTGCTGCATAAGTCCTGAATATTCCTATTTCCTTGCCGCAGCATTGGATCTGGGGTCTAAAACGTCTCGCAGGCCATCCCCCAAAAGGTTGAAACCCAGAACAGTCAAAGTAATCAGCAAACCTGGAAACACGATCGTCCAAGGAGAAGAAAGAGCGTATCCGCCCTTAAAAGCATCAGAAAGCATAGTTCCCAACTCCGGGGCGGGTGGCTGTGCGCCCAAACCCAAAAAACCCAAACCAGCAGCTTCTAGTGTCGCCGTACCAGTCGAAAGAGTTGCTTGTACGACTAGAGGCGCGAGACTTCCCGGCAAAATGTGGCGAAAAATAATCCGCAAGTCGCTGGCGCCCAAGGCCTTGACAGCCAAAACAAATTCTTGTTCCCGCAGAGACAGCACCATACTGCGAGTTAAGCGGATGTAAATCGGAATTTGCACGAGGCTGACGGCGATAATTACGCTTTGCAAACTCGGCCCGGTGACGGTAACAACGCCGATCGCCAGTAAAATTGAAGGAAAAGCTAGCAAAATATCCGCCAAAGTGCCGATCGCAATTTCCAGCACCCCCCGAAAATACCCGGCCACCAGCCCCAAAAGCGCTCCCACAATTAAACCCGCACCCACAGAAACCAGACTAACAAGTAAAGATATCCCCAATCCGTGCCACACCCGCACCAACAAATCTCGCCCCAAACCGTCGGTGCCAAACCAATGTTTAGCGCTAGGAGCCACTAAGCGCAACAAATAATCTCGATCGACCGCCGGATCGTAAGGAGAAAGTAGGGGGGCCAACAGTGCCGCGATCGTCAGCGCTACAGTCAAAATTAAGCCGATTTTCCCCGAAGTCGATCGCCAAAATCTTTGAAAAGCTGGTTGTCGAAATACTAAGTTTTTATTCAATCTTCGATTTTCCATCGAATGCTGTCACCAAAAAAACAGAGGACTTGGGCAACTATTAGGATAAATTAACGATCGCGATCCCAGAAATACGTTAACAAGACTTCTTCCGGGAGACCATAAACTCGGTGCGTGCATTACCGTCCATATCTAATTGCATTTTTCGCCCCAAATGCCCAATGCGTGAGCTCTTCCTTAAAGACCCTTTAAGATATAGAGAACAAGATAAATTTAAAAGCACAATGACATCAACCCTACTCAAAACCTCCGCCCGATCGCCCCTCAACGCCCCAACAATCCGCCATTTCCCCAACGGCCTCACCGTTATAGCCGAACACTTGCCGGTCGATGCTGTTAACCTCAGCGTGTGGCTCAATTTAGGCTCAGCCGTCGAACCAGACGACATTAACGGCATGGCTCACTTTTTAGAACACATGATTTTTAAGGGAACTCCCAGCATTCCCAGTGGCGAATTTGAGCGCGCGATCGAGCAACGCGGCGCTGTCACCAATGCTGCCACCAGCCAAGATTACACTAACTATTACATCACCACAGCTCCTAAAGATTTTGCCGAACTAGCTCCCCTGCAAGTCGATGTGTTGCTCAACGCCAGCATTCCCGACGACGCCTTCGATCGCGAACGGTTGGTAGTATTGGAAGAAATTAGACGATCGGAAGACAATCCCCGCCGCCGCACCTATCAGCGATCGATGGAATTAGCGTTTGAAGTCCTGCCGTACAAGCGACCGGTACTCGGCCCGACTGCGGTAATCGAACAGTTGACAGCGCAACAAATGCGGGATTTCCATAGCAGTAGATATCACCCAGGGGCCATGACAGCCGTAGCTGTAGGCAATTTGCCAGTCGATCAACTAATAGAAATTGTCGCAGACAGTTTCGCAGCAAAAAGCACAGCACAAAACAACAAAATAAATGTGCCTGCTGTCGGCAACTTTCACCCAGAAGCCCAAATCCCCAACTACGGCCAAGAATCGCCGTTTACAGAAACAGTCCGCCGCGAATTTGTAGACTCTGCCCTTCAGCAAGCCCGACTGATCCTGATGTGGCGAGTGCCCGGTTTCATGGAAATGTCGGAAACTTATGCCCTCGACGTTTTGGCGACAATATTGGGTCACGGCCGCACAACTCGCTTGGTTCAAGATTTGCGCGAAGAAAAAGGGTTAGTTTCGTCAATTTCGGTCAGCAACATGACTCAGCGGCTCGGCGGCGTATTCTCGATTTCTGCTCAACTAGCAACAGAAAACTTGGCAGCAGTGGAAGCAGCCATCGTCCAACACATCCGCACTCTCCAAACCGAACTGGTGACAGATGCCGAAATTTCCCGCATTCGCACTCAAGTAGCCAATCGGTTTATCTTTGGTAACGAAACTCCGAGCGATCGAGCAAGTTTGTACGGTTACTATCAGTCGATGGTAGGAGATATCGCTCCCGCCCTCAACTATGCCGCCTGCATCCAAGCTCAGACTGCCGAGGATCTCCGAGAAGCCGCTGTCAAATATCTGTCTCCCGACGCAATGGGTGTTGTGGTAATTCGGCCGGACGAAGCATAAATCTGACTTCGCCTCAACAGGGCAATTCTGCCATCCCTCTGCTTTTGAGGCATCCAACAGCATTCGGAATTCGGCAGAAACAATGTCAACGCGCACCAGGGATTTTTAGTCAATAGTGCGTGAAATTCGATCGGCTCTCGCCTTGAAGGTTTTGTATCCAATAATTAGTATGAAGCCTTTAAGGTACGGGCGATCGGCAAAATTACCGTAATTTTATGAGACGATAAACTGGGAATTATTGACGAGCCAGCAATTTAGTCTAGGAAAACCGGGTTTATTGGCGATCGTAATTCTAAAATCTAAAATCTAAAATCGATCGGCAAAATTACCGTAATTTTATGAGACGATAAACTGGGAATTATTGATGAGCCAGCAATTTAGTCTAGGAAAACCGGGTTTATTGGCGATCGTAATTCTAAAATCTAAAATTTAAAATCTAAAATTTAAAATCGATTGAGCGACAAAATTACCGTAATTTTATGAGACGATAAACTGGGAATTATTGACGAACAAGCAATTTAGTCTAGGGAAACCAGATTTATCGGCGATCGTAATTCTAAAATCTAAAATCTAAAATCTAAAATCGATTGACAGGGGCACGCAAGCATGAAATTACAAAACTTTCTCAACTCAAACATTAGGTACGATGCCAAAGCAATTGCCGCAGACGACGAACTCAGTGGCCAAATTCAAAGCCGCCTCATTGACCTGGGTTTACTGAAGCCTCCCGTAGACGGAATTTTTGGCCCTCTCTCTACCGCCACCCTCCACCGATTTCAAACTCTGATGAAGTGCGGCGAAGCGGGTTTTTTGGGAGCAGTCACAGCCAAAAAGCTGATCGAAACCAAACCAGAGGACATTCCCACACAGCCCCTGATCCTGAAAACGCTCAGAGACACCATTTTTAAATCAAAACCGGTGGCGTCTTCTCAACTTCAGGACTCAGAAAAACAAGTAATACCAGCCGGAAAAGAGTTGGAGATCCTGGCTTTTGCTCCGGCTCGCTGTCACATCAGAGTTGCTCTCCGCAACGAGTCTTTCAAAGGTTCAGGGGTTTGGTATGTTTTCGGAGGGCACGCTCAAATTACTCAAGACAGCATTCTACTTTTTCCGAAACCTAATCCCCCAACTGTCAGGCTTGGCATTCCTTATCTATCGCAAATGGATAACTTGAATAATCCTACAGGTTCTTGCAATGTAACTTCATTAGCGATGTGTCTGGACTTTTTGAAGGTGCCACGGCGCAAACAAACCGGGCAATATGAAGACGAACTCTACGAATATGCGATCGCCAAAGGTTACAGCCGCTGGGACCCCTACGATTTAGCAAAGATTGTTAGAGATTACGGCGCTCAAGATTTCTTTACCGAGAATGCAACTATTGATGACGTTCAAGATTGGCTAGCCAGTGGAAATCCCGCTGTCATCCACGGATACTTCACGTCTTTCGGTCACATTATAGTTGTCGCAGGCTACGACAGCGAGGGATTCTTCGTTCACGATCCCTATGGCGAGTGGTTCCCCATCGGCTACGACACAAGTCTCAGCGGTGCTTACTTGCACTATACTTACCGCTTAATCCGCAGCCTCTGTATACCTGACGGGCATTTTTGGGTTCATTTTATCTCGAAGTAAGCTGTGGAGCATTTAAAATAGTATTGTATGGTGCCACGGGCCGCAGCGTTTCCCTTGCCGGTGGAAGCGAGCGAGAGCTGACGCACCCTACGGGCCTCGTTAGTGGTTTAAATGCTCCACAGCTTAGTAATTTGTTAGTAGTTAGTGGTTATTGGTTATTGGTTATTGGTAATAACTAACCAATAGTTAACAGTTGACTCTCAGCAATGTCGGACACGGCCTTGCCCATTGGTATCAACTTAAGCCGAAATATCGCTCGGGCCCCAAATACCGCCAGGGGTTTAAACCCCTGGCTCATAGCGAAAGTCCTCTAAAAGAGGACTGAATAATTCATTAGACTTCTCCCGAAATTAGATTTTAGCTTAGGCTTGACTTGGGTTTCAAGTTCTTT
Organism: Microcoleus sp. BR0-C5; assembly: GCF_036705045.1. Lineage (NCBI taxonomy): Bacteria > Bacillati > Cyanobacteriota > Cyanophyceae > Oscillatoriales > Microcoleaceae > Microcoleus > Microcoleus sp. BR0-C5. Next base: position 1,630 of record NZ_JAUBTR010000132.1, on the reverse strand, counting down.
TTTGGAGATGTCTATTAGTCCTCTGAAGTGAGGACTTCAGCTTTGAGGCAGGGGTTTAAACCCCTGCCGGACTGCGGGTATTACTATTAATTTTCATGCTCAAATCCAGCCAAGTCGATCGCGTAATCGGAGCACTGGTGGAAATATAGTCAACTCCGGTTTCGGCGACACTCCTAATAGTTTCTAAAGTAACATTGCCGGAAGCTTCAATTTTTACCCGATCGCTCTTTTGGCGAATTATTGCCACAGCCTGCCGCATCAAATCACAGGACATATTATCTAACATGATAATATCGGCTTTGTGCTGCAAAGCCGTTTCTACTTCGGCGAGAGTTTCAGTTTCGACTTCAATTGTCAGCGGATAGGGGATAGAATTGCGAATTAGGGCGATCGCCTCTGCAATTCCCCCAGCCGCCGCAATGTGATTATCTTTCACCATCACCGCGTCATCTAATCCCATCCGGTGATTGCAAGCACCGCCGACTTGAGTTGCGTATTTTTCCAACAATCTCAATCCCGGCGTTGTCTTGCGCGTATCCACTAATTGCACGGGCAAATCGGCAATTTTGTCAACATATTTTTGAGTTAAAGTAGCGATGCCGCTCAAACGCATTGCCAAGTTTAATGCTACTCTTTCTCCGGTTAGCAGCGCATCGAAATTGCCGGAAATCTCGGCAATTACTTCTCCTTTTTCGCACAGTTTCCCTTCTGCTACTTGGGGGATAAAACTGAGGCTGCTGTCTAAAAGTTTAAATGTGCGATCGGCGATCGGCAATCCGGCAATGACTCCAGCTTCTTTGACAATCCATTTAGCAGTACCCTGGATGCTTGCTGTGGGAAATAAGGCTGATGTTGTGCGATCGCCCCTACCGATATCTTCTAGTAGCCAGTTGTGCAATAGGGAGTCTAAAACTATCCAAGGCGGTAATATTGCTGTCATGTTTTTGTTGGTTGTTATATCAAGTTTAGGGCGATCGGTGGGACGCAGAAACCGGGTTTTTTACGAAGAAAACACTGGAGTTGAGCCTTTAACGCTGGTAAAAAACCCGGTTTCTTTGGTATTTATGCGTAACTCATAAGCCAGATTTGGGATGATATCTATTAGGAACAATAGTCGATCGGGTAATTTTAGGCAAGTTGCAAAACAATTGCCGCGATCGCATTTGAGTCTCGCCACCTCTTTTATGCAACACCATATCCACCCCTAACAGTTTGCTCAAACGGCGCAGTTTGGTAGTCCATCAGTTGACAAAGTTGGGTGTCGGTGCTTTAATTGGATGGACAGGTTTCCTTTGGTCGCAAAAAGAGTTTGCGCCCAATAAAGCGGTTCATCTGACTCGAAAGCAAGCGGATGCTTTGCGGTGGTAAACTAGCAATGTTTGCAGTTTTATAGCCTGTAATTGGGTGTGATGTCGCGCAACTGCGACACAACGAATAGTTGGCCTGCTGAGATGTTGGTGGGGTGCGCCTGAAACGGATCTTTGAGTGTTCATGCTTAAGTTGGCGCGAGGTCATTATAGAGCGGTGTTTTTGGCTTTTGGTGAAGTAATCAGGCTTACAGCACTTCCGGGTGTTATGAGGTACAATAAGAATAGATTAAAAAAATACACCAATGAAAGCATATTCAGTA
>NZ_JAUBTR010000209.1:0-1274 GCF_036705045.1 Microcoleus sp. BR0-C5 | reverse complement strand
ATTTCGGTAAAGTTTCAGAACGTTGCCATAAGGGTAGATACTCTTTTAACTTTTTTGGTAAGACTTTTATTCCTTTGTCGTAAGTTGTCTCAACTAAATGTACAATGGGTTTAATTCCTTGCCACGTCATGTTGCCTGCCCTGTTTATAGCAGTTTCAACCGAATCTAAAATAGCACCATTCCAATAATTTTCAAGTGCCGCCCAACAGCGTTCAATTGGATTATATTTGCTATGATATGGTGGATAGTAAATTAGTCTAATTCTTAAACTAATTCTCTGAGATAACTCGACAATTCGTTTGATGAATTGTGTGGGATTGCTTCTGATTGCCGAACCACCATCAAGGTCAATTACTAATTCTTCAAGTTCGGTGTAATCAGATTTGTTATTATGCCACCAATCTGTTAGACAATCGACGATAAAATCAGTGGTTTCCGCAGACTGACCCAGATAAATAGATAATTGGTCACTTCGAGTGTTCAGAATTCCAAAAGGGACTAATATTGCTTGCCACTCAGTATCGTGGTCATCAGCCGAATTCGGTTTAAGGGTTCGAGATTTACCGCCCCGTGAGAGGTTGCCAATTTTAACTTTTGCCTTGGTATCGATTGATATTCGTAGAGACTTGACATCTTTATCGGAGGCTTCATTCTCCTTCAATACATTCTCAAAAATCGCATCCGTTTCGGGAATCTTTTTTAACGGCTTGGTTTTTTGTGTTTTTTTAGGCGATACCCCATTCGATTTAAAATCGTGCCAATTGTCTGACGAGATGGCAATTCCTCAATCTTATAGTTATGATGACTGACTAATGCCGATACCACTGCCTTGGCAGTAATTTTGGCATACAAGAATGTCGATTGAAACTTGGGATTTGCCTGGGACTCTGGCTCTACTACAGAACGAATATCAGCTTCTAAGTTAGGCAGCAAAATTTCACTTTTATGTCGCCCTCTAGCTCGGTAATTATCAACACAAATTAATCCGGTACGTCGTTCATGTAATCCTAATTGAACGCTATCACGGTTCCATCCCATAAACGTTTCTACTTGACGGGCCCAAGCATTGAAGTAGTCTTCAGCCACTTTTGCCATAAAGTCTCGACGGCGATAGCCCGTTAGTTTTTTGGCAGCATCTTTGAATGTCAATTTAACTGGTTCACTCAAGATCATTTTTACCATCTCAATCACACAAGTCACAACTGCTGATGTCAGATTTTTTGTTTCCTAACCCTTTTAGTATAACTGGGGTTATATTTAATTGCAAGCCCCTA
>NZ_JAUBTR010000208.1:0-1275 GCF_036705045.1 Microcoleus sp. BR0-C5 | reverse complement strand
CAAGAGTTACAATAATCAATAAATAATTTGGAGAGACTAAACATGACACCTGACGAACAAGCACGCTTACGAGCTTCGTACTGCTGAAATCGCCAAAATTTTATACAGAAACACTCCCCCCAAGGCATTAGAGAGCCTGGAAACAATAGAGGGGCACCTGAGAAAACAATGGATAGAGATAGTGGGACCCGAAGTTGCTTTTTTTTTATCAAAGAAACCACGGGAACAGACAAAGGGCGTCCCCGAACAGTAAAAAGCTGTGTAGGTGAGTTAAAAATTACCGAAAAACAAGCAGAAAAATAAAATCTCAAAAAATCGACTCGCTTGGCCCCTTTCTTTGAGAAATGTTGACGGAGACAAGTAGCCCTGTTATCCTATTCCAAGGCATCTCAAGAAATCGAAGTACAGACGGGAGTCAAGATAGGTCATACCAGTTTACATAGATTGGTAGAAAACCAAGAGTGGGTCGAACCAGTAGCAGAAGTTCCCATTAAAGAAACCAGTGTGGATGGAGGGAAAGTGCGTGTTAGAGGACCAAAAGGGGAGGGTTCTCACTGGCTCGATTACAAAGCAGTTAGTCTTCATGGCAGCTTTTATGCTGCATATTTTCGGAAAAATGAAGTATTGATTGATTATGTCAATCGTCAGCCGTTAAATGCCGTAGTGACTTGTTTGGGTGATGGACATGACGGAATTTGGAATCTGATTGGTAAATTCAATCCGGATGGCAATCGCCGAGAAATCTTAGACTGGTATCATTTAGTAGAAAATCTGTACAAAGTATCAGGGTCTAGGAAACGGCTGTCGAGAGCCAAAGAATTGTTATGGCAAGGTCGCACGTGATGAAACCATTAAGTTGTTTGAGTCGTGCAATAGTCGTCAGACTACCAACTTTTGTAAATATCTCACAAAACATCGGAATCGAATTGTTAACTATCAACTGTTATCCAGTCACAATATTTGTTCTATTGGGTCGGGAGCGGTGGAATCATTAGTCAAACAGATTGACAGAAGATTGAAGATTTCCGGCGCTCAGTGGGGTCGTTAAAATATTAATCAAATGCTCAAACTTAGGTGTGCTTACTTGAATGAATTAATCTAGAATATAGACACCTTTCCTATATTTTTTTTCCCAAAATCCCTACTTTAAATACTCCTCTCTCGCCAGTTCGGTTAGCCTGCAGGCGACAACTTTTCCGTTCTATCATGTAGCGCAGGGCGAATAATTTTGGCTCATATCATACTTTTAACCATTTACAAAACCGGGATGCTCCC
>NZ_JAUBTR010000020.1:0-106382 GCF_036705045.1 Microcoleus sp. BR0-C5 | reverse complement strand
ATAACTAGCGTAAGTATACCACAGTTAAAGAAAGCCGTCCTAGAAGGACGGGGCTTTAAACCCATTATTTTTGGTAAATTTATGTTGCGATCTGAGGCAAAATTGACAAATTCTCTGCTTTGGCACCAACGGGTGGGAACTCAACGAGACTGGATGTGGCGGGGCTGGCAAACTCGCTACACTTATTTGCGGCCCGATAGGGTACGAAATCAAGGCGCGCTGGAATTTCAAGATTCTGGGGCCAAACCAATGGCCCCGCGCGCATCGGGAACGCCGATTATTTTACTGCACGGGTTTGGAGCTTCGATCGGACACTGGCGACAAAATCTCGCCCAACTCGCCGAAAACCAAACCGTTTACGCCTTGGATTTGTTAGGGTTTGGCGCTTCCCAAAAAGCTCCGATCGACTACTCTGTGTCTTTGTGGGTCGATCAAGTTTATGATTTTTGGCTAACTTTTATCAGAGAGCCAGTAATATTGGCAGGAAACTCGATCGGCTCACTAATTTGTCTGGCCGTAGCGGCGGCTCACCCGGACATGGTGGCCGGCACGGTAATGATTAGCCTCCCAGACCCCTCTGTGCGAGCCGAGGCGGTGCCTGGATGGCTGCTTCCGGCGATCGAAGCGGTTGAAAGTTTGTTTGTTTCTCCGATCGTACTCCGGCCTCTGTTTTATTTTGCCCGCAAGCCTTCCTTTGTCCGTCGCTGGGTTGGCTTTGCCTACTCCAACCCCGAAGCTGTTACCGACGAATTAGTTGAAATTCTAGCAGGGCCAGCGGGCGATCGGGGAGCAGCCCGCGCCTTCTGCGCTTTATTTAAAGCTGTAGGTAGTTCAAAATTTTGCCCCAGTGTCAAGATTGTGATGCGACATTTAACAATCCCCATGCTGTTAATTTGGGGTAAACAAGACCGGATGATTCCCCCTCGGTTCGCCCGACCCCACCAATTTGTCGAATGCAATCCCAATTATGTAGAGCTAGTTGAATTAGACAATGCGGGCCACTGTCCCCAGGATGAATGCCCGGAACAAGTAAATCAAGCAATTTTGAACTGGATGAGCCGGAATTTTCCACCTATGGGCGAGAGCGAATTGCAGCACTGTTGATTAGACATGGGGCCGTGGATTTCTAAGGGAAAAAAATAACTTGCAGGTATCGATCCCGCTTAAAAATAAATTTGCTAGAACTCGATCGCATCGGTGGTATGGTATAGCAGATGTTGAAGGCTGTAGCGACGAAGCGGAGCGGGTAAAAAGAAGTCCTGCAAGAAGGCGTAATCGACCGCTTAGGTTTCCAAAATTAAGAACGTCCTCACCGTCAGGGCGGTTGCGATATTACAAAACTTCCCTATCTAGAGAGTCAGTCGATTTGAGGTTCGAGATTGACCACGAATTTCAAAGGTGGTACCCGCCACGTGATTTATCCGTGGAATCAATCCAAAATCTCAAATCTAAAATCCTCAAGAAAGAGCATTTATCCGTGGGGTCGCCTCTAAAATCTAAAATCTAAAATCTAAAATCGATTGACTCCCCAGCCGCTATCTAGAGGCTTGAACTAACCTAAACCACTTGTTTGCTGTGGACGACTCCTGCGGGAAAGTAAGTCTCCGTCTTTCTGTGATGTCCTGTATCTACTGTTATTGATGGCCCGTTTTTTTAGAAAGTCAGAGATTGACACAATCACCAAGATAGTGTATCTTCTCTAACTGGTAGTACACATCTAAGTTATGCAGTTAGTCGAAAGGCAAGTCATTAAACCAAATCACAGGTTTTACCCAGAAGCCGATCGCTTGTCTTTGCTGTCCCACAAACTTTACAACTGCGATAACTACTATATCTACGGTCAAAACTTTTTCTCTGGCCAACCAACCAATGCTCTGGCTGTCGATCGTGCACTCAAAAAGAGCCTAAAACACAAAGCATTGCCGGCCCAAGTAACACACAAAACTCTCCCGTTACTGCTGAAAACATGGACTAGCTATCATAATGTTAAATTGGCGGGCGCAATCACGATCGCCCCACTAAGTGTCAAGCAGCACCGAAAACCACTGATTAAAAAAATCCAGAAAAAAAGAGAGCAGGGGCGATATGTAGTTGTATTTAACTGTCAATCTCTTAGCAAAAAAGTAGCAAAAAAGCTTTTCCAAAAGAATATGTCAGTTGGTCAGGGACTAACATTTGGTGACCTTGAAAAGTTACCTAAATCTTGGAAATCCGGATTGTTGTCGAGGTAAGTTGTTAAGTTATTGAGGTAGTTTAGGAAAAGTTAGAACAAAACGCAAGTGTAAAGCGGATTATAACCCTGGCCGTAACGAGCTTCGCCAAAATTAAAGAGCTATGAAAGCCCTCCCTGGAAGAACGGTAAAATTCTACCTTCTAACTTGTACCTTCTAACTTGTACCTTCTAACTTCAAGAAACACCTTGTTTCTTGCTCCTAAAAATAAATACCTTCCCCTGTGTCCACAATCTTTCAGTCTGCTTATAACCGATCGCCCCCAAGTATACGGGAAAGTTCAAAAATGCCGGGATCTGGCATTTTGGAGCCTATTAACGCATAAAAAAGTCAATTTAGCCAACAACTGACGGCTCCAAGCCCCCGGTATGCTGGCGGCTAACTGCTGAAAGCCTCTGAGGGCAAGCAGCGCCCTTCCAGCTTTTGGCAGTAACGCAAACGAGGAAAAAACTGTCGTGAAATTCCACTGGCTACTACCGAGTTTCTTAAGTGTATTTTTGCTCGCCGGAGCCGCCGAAGCAGCTAGACTGCAATCTTGGCGCTTTGATGCTTCAGAGAACCGGCTTTACATTACAACAGACGGGGGAGTACAACCCAAGGCTCAACTGATTTTCAACCCGATGCGGTTGGTAATCGACTTGCCGGGGACGAGTCTGGGGCGTCCCTCGGTCAGCAAACCGCTCTCAGGGGCGATCGAATCGGTGCGGGTAGGGCAGTTTGACAACGATACGACCAGAATTGTGGTCGAGATCAGAGACGGGTTTACTATAGACCCCGATCAAGTAAAATTCCGGGGTATTTCTCCGAGCGAGTGGACAGTGGATTTGCCAACGCCGGTGCGGGGAGAAACTCAAAATCCGATTTCAGAGCCAGGGGGAGAAAGGTTATCGGTTGAACCTTCAGCATCCCAAGCCCAGTCGGCCGAGGCGACTGTAGTTCAGAACGTTCAGGTGACGGCGGACGGTTTTTTAGTCCGCACTGCGGGCGGTCGCCCCCAAATTAATTTTCAACAAAGTCGGGCCGGGGACATCGCCACCCTCGATATTGAAGGAGCTAGTTTAGCTCCGAGCCTAAGCAGCCAACAGCCTCAAACGAACGGTAAGCACGGGGTTGACAAGATTGAAGTCCGGCAACTGCCAACAGACCCGCCCGTTACCCGCGTGACTTTGCGGATGAAGAGTCCTAATACTCAGTGGCGAGCGTCTGTGAGCAATTTGGGCGGGGTTGTGCTATTGCCTGGAAGTGTAAGACAGCCCTCGGTTCCCCGCAGCCTGACTGTAGCTCCTCCGGCGAGACAATCTCAAGGAAATTTAGCGAGAGTTCAGTCAATTGATTTAGCCAGTAACGGCACGCAACTGGTGGTCAGAACTGACCGCCAAGTCTCCTATACCAGCGGGTGGGATCAGGGGTCGAGAGCTTACTGGATTAGGATCGCCTCTAGTGTCCTGACGGGCGAAATTCCTCAGCTCGATGCCAACAGTCCTGTATCATTTAGTGCCAGCCAAGAAGATGCGGAGACTGTGGTGGTTTGGGTGCAGCCACGATCGGGGGTAGAGGTAGGCAGGGTGACGAGACCCAACCCGCAGTTGCTGTCTTTGCAGTTGCGATCAAATGCTAGCGCGCAGCCTTTGACTCGCACTCCCAATTTGCAGCCTTTGCCGAGAAGGACTTTCGGAACCGATGAGTTGCCCCAAGCTTCAAACCGCCGCGCGGTAGTAGCCATCGATCCTGGTCACGGTGGCCGCGATCCGGGGGCAGTCGGGATTCAGGGCATTCAGGAAAAGGAGATTGTTTTGGATATCTCGCTTCAGGTGGCGAGGCTGCTGGAACAGCAAGGGGTGCAGGCGGTGATGACTCGGACTGACGACAGGGAAATCGACCTGGAACCCCGAGTTTCTTTGGCAGAACGGGTGAATGCTAATTTGTTTGTGAGCATTCACGCTAATGCGATTAATATGAGTCGGCCGGATATTAGCGGGATTGAGACTTATTATTTCGAGAACGGGCAAGATTTGGCCCGGGTGATTCACGGCAGTATTTTGCAGGGGACAGGGGCGACTGACCGCCGGGTGCGGCAGGCGAGATTTTATGTTTTGAGGAAGACTTCTATGCCTTCTGTTTTGCTGGAGGTGGGTTTTGTCACGGGTGCTGAGGATGCTGCTAGGCTGTCTGACCCAGCTTACCGCAGTCAAATGGCGGCTTCGATCGCTCGCGGCATTTTACTTTATCTTCAACAAAGATAATGGTAATTGGGCATCGGCCAAACAGGGCATCGGCCAAACAGGGCATCGGCCAAACAGGACAACTGCCAACTGCCAACTGCCAACAGACAACAGACAACTAACTATTAACAAATGACAACAGACTCTGGACAACAAAGAATCGGTATTTTTGACAGCGGCGTGGGCGGTTTGACTGTTTTGACCCAGTTGTACCAACAATTGCCCAACGAATCGATACTTTATTTTGGAGATACGGCGAGGCTGCCTTACGGCACTCGCACCCCGTCAGAAATTGTGGAGTTTGTCCGCGAAATTATGGCCTGGTTGGTGGAACAGGATGTGAAAATGGTCATTATGGCCTGCAACACCAGTTCTGCTTTGGCGATGGAGATGGTGCAGGCTGAATTTGATATCCCGGTGCTGGGAGTAATTCTGCCGGGGGCGCAGGCTGCTGTGCAGCAAGGCAAGCGGATCGGGGTCATCGCGACTCCTGCTACGGCTGCTAGCAATGCTTATCGAAATGCGATTTTGGAGATGGACGATTCTTGCCTGGTGTGGCAGGTTAGCTGTCCGGCTTTTGTGCCGCTGGTGGAGCAAAACCGAATTCACGATCCTTATACTTGTGAGGTGGCTAGGGAATATTTGGCTCCTTTGATTCAGCAGCGCATCGATACGCTGATTTACGGCTGCACTCATTATCCGCTGTTGGCTCCTGTGGTTCGATCGCTTTTGCCTGCTGGGGTGACATTGATCGATCCTGCGGTACGGGTGGTGGCGGCTGCAGCCAGAGAATTGGAGCTTTTGGGGCTGCGGAATCCTGGTACTGCGCTGCCGACTCGTTTTTGCGTGAGCGGCCCCCCGCAGCAGTTTGCCCAGTTGTCGGTGCAGTGGCTCGGTTGTACTCCTGCTGTTGAGAAAATATCCCTGCCGACAGTTGTACGTAGCGAACCGGGGCGTAAGCCATCGCCCGTATCGCTGGAATCTGCCGAATAAGCCGGAAAATTTATAGGTTAATCAAACCCCCCAAAACTCAGGTAAAGCTGGTTCTGGGGGGTTTAATTATTGCGATGTAACCTAGCAATTACACATCAATAGGTAATATTATTGAACAAAAGCTTTGATGAACAATGCAAATAATGTCCTATACGTGCTGGAGCTCTTCAGCCTTGAACCATGTCACCCTATGTATCACAAGCAGTTTTACTTGTAGACGGCTATAACATAATTGGACTTTGGCCTCGACTCCGAGAGAAGCGCGATCGCGACGAACTCGAAACAGCTCGCCGCGAGTTGATTGAGGTTTTAGTTAACTACAGCGCCGTTCAAGATTTTGAGGCCAGGCTGGTGTTTGACGCGCACTATCGAGATACTCCCGGCGTTAAAGAAATTATTACTAAAAATTTATCGGTGCACTACACTGACTTCGGTCAGACAGCAGATACTTATATTGAAAAATCTTGTGCTAATTTGCGGTATGAGTTGCGATCGGTCAAAGGCAAAGGCCGCATGATTGTCGCCACCTCAGACCGAGCGCAGCAATTGACCGTAGTTGGCTACGGTGCCGAATGGATGTCCGCCGAACAACTAGCGGCTGACGTAGAATCCACTGCCCGCCGCAGCGAGCGCCAGCACAAATCCCGCAAACACAACTCCAGTCGTTTTCTCGCCAATTCCCTCGATCCCGAATCCCAGCAGCGTCTCGCCAAGTTGAGAATGGGGCTGCATTAGCTGCTGAAACCCGCTCGCTGTCTGACAAAAAAAAAGTTTATCAAAGGCCTTGCCAAATCGAGTAAGTTCAGCTATTGTTAGTAAATGTGGGTAACAAAAACCCCCAATCCTCGGTAGCTCAGTGGCAGAGCGGTCGGCTGTAATGAATGCAAGCCTTTGGCATCAACCAAAAGCCCTAGTGACATAGCAGCTCTATCCGGTAACGGATACTGAAAAATCGGGTGAATTCAAGGAAACCGCAGCACTTCGGGTGGCGGCAATCTTGAGCCAAGTCTGGCGAAAGGCAGCGGTTACGATCGCAAGTAGCCGGAAAGGTGCAGAGACTAGAGATGAGGAGCCTAACCAATAAATCTCATAGCGCCCGACATCCGACGACAAATCACAAACATGATTTGTAGGGATGATGAAATAGTCCGCCCCCTTCGGAAACGTTGGGATAAGTGTAACCGATTGGTCGTAGGTTCAAATCCTACCCGGGGAGTTAGTAAAAGTCTGAAGTTGGAATTTTCCAGCTTCAGACTTTTTGTTTTTATTTTCCGATATGTTTTTCTATAATGTAGATGCAAACACTTTACCTGTATCATGAGCTATCGCGACATCATCACCATAGAGCCGGATAAGCGTGGTGGCAAGCCCTGCATTCGTCGGATGCGAATTACGGTTTACGACGTTCTTGGCTGGCTGGCTTCTGGAATGTCTATTACTGAGATTATTGACGACTTCCCAGAACTAACAGAAACAGACATTAGAGCCTGTCTAGAGTTTGTAGCCGATCGCGATCATCGTTTAGTTGCTTCGGTGAGTGCGGCTTGAAACTACTATTCGATCAAAATCTGAGCCGAAAATTAGTTACTTGCTTGGCTGATATTTTCCCTAATCCTAGCCATGTTCAGTTTCATCAGCTAGCAGAGAAAACAGATACAGAAGTCTGGGATTTCGCGAAGTTGAACGATTTCTGTATTGTGACTCAAGATGCAGACTTTACGGAAAGAAGTCGGCTGTATAGTTCTCCACCGAAAGTAGTGTGGTTAAGATGTGGAAACGCACCCACCAATCAAGTCGAAACTCTGATCCGCTCTGGACAAGAAGCGATTCAAGAGCTTTTAAGTAATTCTAGCATTCACTGCTTAGAGCTTCATTGATTCAAGAGTAGTCCTGCTTACGCTGTAACTATCTCAGGCTTGATATCAGGTGATGCGGGCTCGAAGTGCAACACCATGATTTTCTCTCTTGGCAGTCCGAGAGATTCATAAGTGCGTCCGTTGCGATCGCTAAATTCAATCTCAAACGCTGCACCATCAGCCAACAGTTCAACCATTGTCCCAACTTGTCCGCACCGCAGGTTGTATTCAGGAATGTCAACAGTTAAGGCAACAACATCTAGTAATTTGACTGTATTCTTTGCCACTCTTATCACCTCCAGGCACTATACAGCGGGTGCGGAATGTGGATTATATAACAAGTCAATGATAATCTACCACTGTTTGCCCAGCATCTTCTAGCGATACCAATTGTTAATTAGCTAGCCCAACGATCTCTTCAATTAAATCGAATACAACTTTAAACTGAACAAAATCTTCGATAGTGCCGTTTGTACATAACCATTCACACACATTTCGCTTCTCAGACTTATTTATTTCACAAATCTCTGGCTGGATCTCTGGTAGTCCACGAACAGTTTTTTCCACTTTGGGTGTTATATCAAAAAACTGAGGATGTGATTCTCGAAGCTCCTTAATTCTCTTTGCTGGGATTAAGTTTTCAATCCCTTTTGAGATCGGACTATTAGAAACTGTGGGTATAACACGTTTCTTAACCATATCCTTGTCAGAGGGTTGCTTCTTTGTATCACAATCGTATATTAGACCAATGATTTTTGGCAAAGCTATCGCTAGCCTATTATTATTGAAGGATTTCCAAATATTGTCTAGATTGCCATAGCCGTCACCATCACACAAAATAATCTGGTCTAAAATCGATTGTTTACCAAGAAGCAAAGCAGCTTTATTTAAATATTTAATATCATAGTCGCCCTCAACAAAAATAACGGGTTTTAGGGCTTGGTCTACCTCAGATTCAATTTGTCGAAATATATCTGATTTCTTATAATAATCAAAAGCAGATTGAAATTCCTCAAATTCCTCAATACCAATCTTCAACCCTGCTGGAACAGACAAAATTTCAAATCCACTCTCGCCAAATTTTGTTTTCATTCCTAACAAAAACAATGGTGAGTGAGTAGTGAGAATAAACTGAACTTTTGGAAACATATTAATGACTGTTGGTAACAGATTGCACTGTAAGTCAGCGTGCAAATGTGCATCAACTTCGTCAATAATAACTACTCCACTCACATCTTCTAATTTTTCAAATGGTGTACCAGACATATCAAAGTCTCGTAAAATCGATAAGACAATGTTGAGAATTGATGTTTGACCTGTCGAGAGCTGAAAAATATTGTGGATGAATTCCGTCTCATTATCCTTCATTATAGATATAGTGCGATTCTGCCGTGGCCCGATTCCAAAGCGAATATTATCCTCTGTTCTAAAAATTAGTTTAATAAGCTGTGTGGTGGCCTCCCAAATATTGGTAGAACTTCCTCTATACGACAATATTTGAGGCATTATGGGAAATATTTGGCTAGGATCGTACTGGACGGGGAACGGTGATATTTTTCGATCGTAAATCTCTCTATCTAAAAGAATATCCATAAGCCAATTTTTAGATACAGTGAGCGGCGATTGCTGAATTATCCAGCGATTTGAGACTCTGTTTATCATTTTACGCTCGACAAACTCCGCTGTCGCATTAAGATTTTGCTCATTTAACCATGCCGGTTGCTCAAAGCGATTTGCTGGAAAGTATAATACGCAATTACTTCTGAATTGTTTGGATACTTCTACTGGATTATTAATAAAATTTGTGTTAAAAATTGATGCTTCCTGCAAAGGAATATCCCAAAATGAACTATCGATTTCGGGAGCGCCAAAGTTTTTCACATAATCTTCTCGTGAGCAAGCAAGCTGCCACTCATAGCAACTAAAATCAGGCCCTAAGTTCACCCTTGCATAACAGTACGTCGATCCATTTCTTATGTACTGAGTGCTGCGAAGCTTATAGACTTTACCTTCTTGTACCTCTGCATCATCAAAAGCAACCTGCTGTGCAGCCATTAGAGCATTCAACAAGTAGGAAAGAATAATACTCTTACCAGAGCCGTTTGTGCCAACTAAAATAAGCGGTTTAGGATTTTCATCATTGGTAAATGCAAAATCATAGTTAATTTTTTCAATGGGACCCACGTTTCTCAGACTAATGTGCTTAAAGTACATGAGATTAGATTCACTAGAGACAAAAGATTCGTTTGCTGAATTTGCAGTTGATACTAACTAAATATCGAGTTTTGTCCGCACCCGTTTATTCTTCGTAAGGTGCGTCATAAACGAGATTTTCTAGTTGCGTCAAGTATCTGGCTAACGCACCCTACCGAATACTACCGAATACTAAACATCGCGTTCTGTCCGCACCCATTTAGTTTGCCGCTTCAGGAGAAAACCTAGATACAAAGGGATTTTCCAGAGGATGTAAAAAGGTACAGATAAAAGAGTTGAGCCAGAAATATCGGCACGCCCGAATTTTGCCCAAGCGCTGACAATTGAAACTAAAATCAGCAATCCTTGTACTGCTAACAAGACGGCGGGAATTGAGGATGTTCCCAAAATTGCTCCTAGTAAAGAGGCGGCAAAAGCAGCTAGCCAGATAGCAACTAAAAGCGACAGGGGAGGGACGGATAAGTCGAGGGCGATCGCCAATAAGTCAAAACGTTTTTGCTCGACTGAAGCTGCTGTCAGCCGGGGAGTTTGAGTTAACAATGTCTGTATGTGACCGTGTTCCCATCGGGTTCTTTGAGTTTTAGCTACTGCTTGCTGCTGTGGCAAACACCCGGTGACGTTTGCTTCGGGGCAGAATACTGTGGGATGTCCGGCGATCGCCAAATCCAAACTCATCTGCATATCTTCAACAATATTGCTGCTAGCTAGGGAAACCGATCGAATTATCGACCAGGGAAAAGCCATGCCAGTACCGGTTAGTAATGATGGGAATCCTAACTGTTTTAAGCCGCTGGGACGGACTAAGTTTTTCACAAGAAATGCTAAAGCAGAAATGGAATCTTTGGGAGTAGGATTTGGTGGCTGTTCCATTAAATAAGTCGCTTGTACGGGTCTTTGTTCAGCAACTGCAACCCTGGCTAATTTTTCTATAGAGTCTGGCTGACAGATGCAGTCTGCGTCAACCATGATGACTACTTCGGGGGGGTCTGATTCGATCGACTGCAAGCCAAAATCCAGTGCGTATCCTTTGCCCTTGCGTTGTGTGTCTTGGCGCTCGATCGCACTTGCACCGCAGTTACGGGCGATTTCTGCCGTAGCGTCCGTGCAGTTGTCAGCAATCACTAAGAGGCGGTCTTGAGGTGTTAGCTGTGGCAATATGGTGGAGATGGTGGCGGCAATTCCTGCAGCTTCGTTGTAAGCGGGAATTAAAACTGCTACTTTGGGGCGGGGCGCTTTAGTTTCCGCTGTCTCGCCCTCGCCGGACAAGAAAGCTGCACTGCATTCTAGAAATAGAACTGCAACGGGAATTAGAAGGATCAGGGCGATCGCCAATAGCACAACATCAATCAATAGGAACATTAGCTGATTAATTTCCACAATTCTAGTACCTTAATTTAATTTTATTTGTTGCGTTCATTGAGTGTATTTAATCTTATTGCATCTTTGTTAACTCACTGCGCCACGCTATCTAAAGTATGATTATATCATGCCCGCCAACAATCACCCTTCTCACATTTGTTGTGAGAACTTAAGTCCTCCTAAAAATATTAGGACTAGCCTCCTCACTAAAAATTAATTTGATTGCGGTTGTGCGGTTTCCAGTAAGATCATATCATGTCAATTCTGACAATGTTAAGTCACTCAATTTAATTAAACGTCAAACAAGCCCAGACTGGAGAAACCCGGTTTCAAAAAGAAACCAGGTTTCTGGGTGTTCTATTTTTAATCAGCTAAACACTTAGTCGATGTTTAACATCAAATCCGGTTGCATCGGAATCATAAAATCGAGTCAACAATCAACACTCAATCCTTCAGTTTTTTAACACCGAGTCAACAGTCAACAGTCAACAGTCAACAGTCAATAGTCAACAATCATTTCGCTCCTGCAACCGGAATTGATATAACTCATTCATCCCCTGTGGGTGGGCACTCAGGAAGTAATCTCCCAACTCAAAACTATGTTCAAGCTACGCTGCATCGCGGATAGCAACAGGTTCAGATTTTTTGGTGGTGAACTGTGCGGGGGGTGCAAATTCTCTGAGATATCTCGATATCGATCGCAAATATCCCACTTCTGCTTGAATCAAATCCAGGGTAGAAAGACTCTCAACTAAGTCATCAAACTCATCTGCCGTAACTTCAGCACTGTGCAAGACTTCTTGGTTAAGCCGCCCGCAAATTCCTTGCAGGAGGAGTTCGATAATCTCGCTATAGTCAGCGATTTCCGTTCCGTAACCTTGCAATTTCTTCGGATTGATTCCCCACTGCAAAATCTTCAACAAGTCTTCAGGCGCACTCCACGCAAAAGAGGAAGCAATGACTTCTTTTTCCGCTGCGACAAGAGCGTGCTTGATTTGCACTTCGGGGAAATCTGGATCGATGATTAAGCTTTCCAGCTTTGAAACTTGTTTATCTAAGACGGGCAAAGAAAAAGGAGCTAATTCTACACTCACCATGTCGCCAGCATCGTTAACACTTCTAAAAGGATCTTCCAAGACATTAATTAGGAGGTGAATGTCTGTAGGCTTTTTCCAGTCAAATTGTCCCAGGAAAAACGGTTCTTCGTATCCCGGCAAAAGTCCTTGAAAATAAATCGGCAGATTTTTGCCTGATTCAAGAATTTTATAAAGAGCTACTTCCAAGGTTTCTGTCGGCCAACCGAGATTACTTACTGCGACAAACTTCAGTTTGCCGGGAACGGACACAACCAAAGAATTCAGCAATAAATGTACGGCTTCGACCAGATTTTGAGCAGTTACGTAACGGTGGGGAGCGTGAACGTTGACAGTTTTACCTTGCTCTACTTTTTTGGACATTTGCTCGCAGAACAAGCTATTTTCCAACATATGGGTAAAGCGAACCATCCCGTAAGTGACATCTCCTTCTTGAGCTGCTTTAGCAAATTGCCATTCGGCAAACTTTTTCGAGGCGGCGTAAACTTCGGTTGTAAAATATCGAGATGTTTTGCCTGTAGAAGAGAAGATGCAATGTTCTACGCCGTATTCTTCGCAGAGTTGGATGATGTGTTTACATCCTAACAGGCTGGTTGTAACTGTTTCTCGGATTTTGATTTCAGCTAGTCCGGGTTGGCGTTGGGCTGCTAGGTGAAAAACAATTGCTGGTTTTTCTACCTCAAATATGTGTTTGAGCGCGTCGAGGTTGCGAATGTCGGCGGCATAGAAAGTTACAGCACCTTCTCTGGTAAAAAGCGGGAGATTTTCTTCGGGGTTGTGACATCGGGCGTTGTCTGCGGAAATGATTTTAGTTGCGCCTAATTCGAGGAGTTTTTGGATTAAGAAACGACCGACACATCCTTCCCCACCGGTGATGAGGATGGTTTTTCCTTTGATTTGGCTGCTGACTGTGGATGCGTATAGGTGAATAGTGCGATCGCGCACGTCGCTAAAAGGTTCGCTTTCTAATTGTCCGTCGGCTTGATAGGCTCTGATTAGCTGCGCGGTGAGAATTTGTAAGGCCGCGAGGATTTCAGAATCTTGGGGCTCCGGGGAACCGGGGGGAACTAGCTGCTGGATGCGCTCAATTATTTCCGCTTTGCTGGCACCTTCAAACACTTCTTTTTGGTTAAATGCACTCTTCACTTTTTTGCTCCTTTAAATTCTAGAAATACCGTTGCTGATAAGCGCGTTGTTAAACAAATTTTCGAGGGACAGAATCTTTAAAAGTCTGCTTGGTTTTAGGATTGTTTCGACGGAAAGCTACTTAATTGGAAAAACACGCGATCGGCTCTGCGTGTAGTTTTATTAAGCGCTTTTTTAACCTGCTTACTTCTGCGAGCGGCAAATATCGGCAAAGTCCGAATGTTCTCTGTCCAAAATTGGTCACTACAACTATATACTTAAATTGCTGAGTGTTGGCAATACTCCGAACCTATCTTTACTATTTCTTTGCAATAACCTGCGAGTTTTCACGTAATTTTAAAGTTTATGTAAAGTAGGATCTACGTTTAAAAAACTTAACAATACACTCTACCTTGATTATAGCATTTTACTTTGTAAGTAAAATGTATTTTGGGTTACTAAACATAGTTGAAGTTTAAGTAAAAATACGCACAAACGCCTTAAGCAAATATTTCTATCTGCTGAAAATCTTGTTACTTGAGGGGTGGGGTAGTCCTGCTGTGCCTACCCCTGTATGTGTGCTGCTACTACGCGCGAACGGTGCGTTCTTTTTTGCTGCCTTCAAAGCCGCGAGCGTCGGCAACATCGTAGCCTCCTGTCCGCAAGCGACGGTCTAAATCGCTGGCCTCGGGAGAAATTTTTGCTGCTTCTTCGATCGTCACTCTGCCTTCAAGCACCAGTTTGTAAAGACCCTGGTTGATAATCTGCATTCCTTCGTAAGTATCATGTTCCATTAATCGGAAAGCTTCATCATCAGCACCTTTCATCAAGTAATCGTGCATTGCAGGTGTATTCACCAAAATATCGTGAACTGCTACCCGACGGTTGTCAACTGTTGGCAGCAAAAGTTGGGCAATTACCGCTACTAAAGAATCGCAAATTTGAATCCGCATCGCCTGTTGTTCCTCGGGCGGGTAGAGGTTCAACAACCGATTAAGAGCGTTAATGGCGCTGCGAGTGTGGAGAGTTCCCAATACTAAGTGACCAGTTTGAGCTGCTTGCAACGCTGTATTGATTGTAACGCGATCGCGCATTTCCCCGATCAGAATTACATCTGGATCTTCCCGCAAAACAGCCCGCAAAGCCTGCTGAAACTCGTGGGTATGCAAGCCGACTTCCCGCTGGCTGACCAAGCATTTTTTAGAGGGGTGAATGAATTCGATCGGGTCTTCAATTGTAACTACGTGCTTTTGCTCCATCTGGTTGAGGTGGTCGATCATCGCAGCTACGGTTGTCGATTTCCCCGAACCGGTAGGCCCTGTAACCAATATTAATCCCTGCGATCGCAAAATGATGTTTTTGAAAACTTCTGGCAACCTCAAGGAATCGATAGTAGGTATTTCCAAACTAATCAACCGCAATACTAGGGCACCGCCGCTGAGGGAATCAAAACAGTTTAGCCGACACCGCACGAAGCCAGGGTAAAAAATTGCTGAGTCTAATTCCTTGGTAGTTGCAAACTGTTTTCGCTGTTCGGGGGTGAGAATTTCGGCTAGGTAATTTTCAAAAATTTCTGGGGTTACTTTGGGGTGGTTAGTTGCTACTTGCATCACGCCCCGAATCCGAAATCGAGGTACTTGGCCGACTCGAATGTGAATGTCGGAAGCGCTCGCTGCATGGGCATCTCTGACCATTTGTTCGATCGTACTGACGGGTGTCTCGACAGGCCGCTGCTGGGCTGCAGGGGGCGCACTCGGCGCAGGTGCAGGAGGTGGCGGGGGAGTTGCAGCCAAGGGCGGCGGCGGCGGCGGTGTTCGTCGGCGGGCTTGAGCCTCTGGTTGAAGGGGTGTAGGATTGTTTAATGGGTTCATTTTTTGGTCTCCAGTCAATCGATTTTAGATTTTAGATTTTAGATTTTAGATTTACTCGACAGATTAATCTGGGAGCTTGAACTAAGCTCTAAAATTGGGGTATCTCCACAAAGCGAGTGTTGGGGCTTGTATCCGTTGTTGGGCGCGGTCAATGTATTAATTGCGAAAAAGTACCCGATTTCTAATCTTATCGCTCGCAGCTAATTCGGTGTTAAATGCTGAGAATAATTTACAATTAGGCTTGATGGGGCGATCGAGTAATTAACAATTTCAACTCCTATGAACATCGGTCACAAAATCGCCGACTGGCTCGAAAATCGCGCTGTTACCCCTGCCTACGCGGGTTGGCTGCTGTCGGGGATGACGGTTTTCTTTTTTGGGTCAGCGACTAATACAATGTCTGGGTGGCTGTACGTGCTCAGCGGTGGGGGTTTGGCGCTGTTGGGAGTAGCCGCGGTTTTGCCGGGAAAATCGCTCCGTTCCTTGGAAGTCCGTCGCCGCCCGATCGAACCGGTGAGTGCGGGGGATCAAATCACCGTCGAACTAGAAATCGAAAATCGCGCCCGCCAACCTAAGACTCTGTTGCAAGTGATAGACATCTTGCCGTTTGTATTGGGAGAACCGGTTGTCCGCCCGATCGAAGTCATAGAGCCTAACAGTATATACAGGGATACATATTATCTAGAAGTCCGGCAGCGCGGCGTCTATCGGTGGCAAGAGGTAAACTTGAGGACGGCGGCACCTTTAGGGTTGTTTTGGTGCCGACGCAGCCGCCCAGTCAAAGCGGTGGCGGTTGTGTATCCACAAGTTTTGCCGTTGAGCACTTGTCCTTTGATCGATCGCATCGGTCAGGAAGACAGCCCGCAATTTTACAATCGCAGTCGATCGCAAACTGCTACCGAAGGCCTCACCCGCAACCTGAGACCTTACCGCCACGGAGACCCCACCCGCCTGATTCACTGGCGCACCAGCGCCCGCTACGGAGAACTGCGGGTAAGAGAGTTAGAAGTTGCAGCCGGCGGTCAAGAAATTATTATTGCTCTCGACAGCGCTGCGGCGTGGCAGCCAGAAGAATTTGAACGAGCCGTGACAGTAGCTGCGTCTCTTTACTTCTATGCTAGCAAGCGCCTGTTAAACGTCAAACTTTGGACTGCCGGGACTGGACTCGTATCGGGGAACCGGGTAGTTTTGGAAACTTTAGCGGCGGTTAATGCTGGGGAAGATGCGATCGATAATCGGTCGAAACTGCCGATAATTTGGTTGACTCAAAACTCTGCAAGTTTAAGCACTCTTTCCCCTGGCAGCCGCTGGGTGCTCTGGCCGTTGGCAACTGCTGAAACCGGCGACAAAACGTTAGTCAAACAGGATTTACCTGGTTTGAAAATTCGCTCTGACCGACCGTTAGAACTTCAGTTACAAGATACTCTGGAAAGAGCGATTAATTATTAAGTAAGATAGACCACGAAAAAAACTGTGAAAGAGCGATTAGTTATGAAGATTGACTTGATTAATCTAAAATATCAAGAAACATGATAAACTACAGGAGTGTAATTGATAAAGTTAAGGGTCTTACATGGTCGGGCAATTGCTTGGCAAGTCAAGAGCAGCTTAGATTACTGTGACTCCGGTCATAAACATCATATCTCAGTCACCAAACAGGAGAAAAAATGACTTTCTGGGAGAAATTAAAGCAGAACGTATCACAAATCAATGATTCTCTGCAAACCAATATTTCCAAGTTTAAAAATAATGATTTTGCTGATGCCTCAATGGCAATATGTGCATTGATTGCTGCTGCTGATGGCACTATCAATACCGAGGAAAGACAAAAAACGGCGGCTCTAATAATTTCCAATGAAACACTCCAAATTTTTCCGGCGTCGGAGTTGAAGCAAAAATTTGATTTTTATTGTGAGAAGCTCTCACAGGACTTCGATTTTGGTAAAATTGAGGCTATCCAAGCGATAGGGAAACTTAATAAAAAACTAGACCAAGGTCGTGCCGTCATCCAAATTGGCATTATTATCGGTGGTGCGGATGGTAATTTTGACAAAGATGAAAAGAAGGTTGTCAAAGAAGCTTGCCATGCTGTAGGCATTAATCCAGGGGAATTCGATCTCTAAATTCAGCTATTTTATGGTTGGTTCTAGCCAATCAATTATTCAAGGCTTTATATCTGCGAATAGCATTGTTCATTGAGTTTATTTGCTCTGCGTGAAATGAGGGAGGCATTAAGCTATGAACAGTATGAACGAGTCCATTGTGCATGACATCGGTCGGAAGTGCAGAATGATCGAGTCCTAGTGTATGTCCTATTTCATGGGCAATGGTATTTGCAATTAAGTTAGATAGTTGATTGAGACTAAGGCTGGCATTGTAAGAAGCATAGAATACTTGATCAATCCGAATAATCGCCCGATCTGTAACCATTCCCGATTTGAAGCTAGCCACGCCGAGATAGTCAACCGGCTGGCTATCCACGAATATATAAACATGGGTAAAATCTTCCCCCCACTCTTGGCGATCGGGGGGATCGGAGGTCAAAAATACCTTGACGCTTCTAAATGCGCCGTAGAGTTTGGAGAAAGCGTCCATCAGTAAGGAAAATATCGCTTCTTTATTTTCGGGTGCGACATCCATTCCTGATACATCTACCCAAATACAACGGCGAAAATCGCTATCATTATCAATTAGAACTCTTCCACAGGAAGGGCAAAACTCCCACTGAGGCTGGATACGGGAACGACAGCCGTGACAGCGGAGTTTGGGGGTTCTAGTCAGGTTTAGCCGTTGAGAGAGGGGGAGTTTTAGCTTGCGATTGTGTTTGGTTAGGTCTAGGCGATCGTACAGAGACATTGACTGATTGTAGGAATTTTTTATCGTAATATTCTTGTTAATTTGAGCTAATTTCAGCTAGGGCTATGGGTAGAGTTGATAGTTGCCACAGTCTGCAACAAAATGCTCCGATTTCCCTATTTTAATATTCCTTTCAATCTTGCCTGCTTAATCCAAGCGGGAAATTCATTGAGCAGTCTTTCATACAATTGTTCATCAGTGATTTTTCGCAAATCGTCTAAATGAAAAAAGTTAGCGTTATCAACCAGCCTGCCACCCATACTGTCTAGTCTTTCCAGAATTCCATAGTTAAAACCAGCCAATCCAACAAATTGCCAAAATATCGGATATTTTGCAGCTTCAACTATAGATTTTTTAATTTCTTGCTCATTAGTAACACCTCCATCACTGAGGAAAACAATAAATGTAGGCAGTTTACTAGCCTTTTCCTGAGTATACTTCTTTATGACATCTTGTATTGCCAAACTTTCATTGTTTCCCCCACCTAATTCCAGCATCAGAGAAGGCATTTTAAAAACAAGTAAAGCTCTCTTCATTTCGCCGGCTTCTTTTGTGATATAGCCATCAACATTTGTCTCCGTCACCGAGCTTGTTCTTTTGAATGTTGAACCAAAAAACCAAACATCTAATGTAGCATCATCATCTAGTCTGCTAGCTACTGGAACTATTCTTTCAAGGAACGCTTGCACTGCACCAGAACTATATTGATGGCTCATAGAGCCAGAAATATCCAAAACCAAAGCGACTCTTGCTAGGATACCCTCAATCCCTTTCTTTTTAAGACAAATATCTACTTTTGCTTTTAAAAGGATTATATCTGCTTTTTTTGTAATATCAATAGGTTGCTGTTTGGTCTCTTTTTCAGGTTCAGGAGTTAAGACAGGCTTGTCTACTTTCTTCTCTTCCTGTTTAGTATCAACAAAATACCGATCTACAAAACTTTGCAAGCCGGCATTATAGCCTTCTCCTACTGCTTGAAATCTCCATGCCAAATCTTTTCTATACAATCTGCCAAACTCCAAAGCTGTCTCTTGAGAAAAAGCTTCTTTTAAATCGTACCGAGCTAACTCTATTCCTGTCTCTTGGTTGTAAAGCCTGATAAACGCATTTTTAACTTGGCTGAAATTTTGATTTTTTTCCAGCCCTTCGTGAATAGTGACAACAAAAACTATTTGCTCAATAGCAATCTTGACTTTTGTCAAATCTACGTAGATCGTCTCATCATCATCTTCGCCTTGCCCAGTTCTGTTATCTCCTGAATGTCTTAAAGAACCATCCAGTGATTTCAGATTATTATAGAATACAAAGTATTTTTCATGAATTATTTTGCCGGCAGCGCCTAACATAAACACAGAAGCATCAATATCATAGCTCTGACCAACCTGGCTCACCTCCCAACCTAAGCCAATCGCCACCTGTTTTAAATCGGGAGCAGCTTTAGAAAGACTTAATCTTTCACCTTTGGTTAATTGGATTCCCATTCTATTGGTTTTCCTTCAATGTAAATTCGGCTGATTAGCTATTCTCAACAAAAAAAGGTTTCGATCGTTGTAGCCCACTTCGGATTCCAGGAAGTAAGGAGCATCTATGTACCGAAGGAGTTGTTAAGCATAGGTTTTCACAAGTTCCTGTAACCCATTAACCTTAACACCGTTACCGATAGCCGCCATTTTCCACTCATCATTATGCTTGTAGATTTCTGCCATGAGCATCCCCGTCATGCCTTTGTATTCAGAACCTGATAGGTTATATTTTGCGAGTTCTTGATTATTAGACGTATTAACCAAACGCACAAACGCATTTTGAACTTGTCCGAAGTCTTGTTTACGTGCCATGCAATCGTAAATGTTAACTGTGAAAACCAGTTTGACAATTTGCGAGGGAATTCGAGATAAATCGACGAGAATTTGCTCGTCATCTCCCTCTCCCGCTCCAGTCAGATTATCACCTAGATGCGTAATAGCTCCTGAACGGTGGGAGAGATTGCCAAAATAAACGATATTGGTCATATCATTCACTTTGTCATTTCGATCTAAACAAATCACTGAGGCATCCAAGTCATAATCTGGAGCACTGCTAAAAGCCCCAAACAAACCCCCACCTGAGCGTTTCGCCACATCCCAGCCTAATCCGCAGATCAGTTTTGTTAGCCCTGGCGCTTCTTTGGAAAGCGAGATGCGCTGTCCTTTTTGTAGGTTAATTCCCATGTGTTTTACCTTTTAGCTATAGCGATCGAGTAATGCTTGCAAACCACCTTGATAGCCGGCTCCCACTGCATTGAGACGCCACTCACCGTCTTTCCGGTAAAGTTCAGCCATGATCAGTGCTGTCTCTATGGAATAATCTTCTACAAGGTCATAGCGAACAGCTTCCTGTTGTGTTTGGGCATTAACGATCCGCACGAAGGCATTTTGCACCTGACCAAAATTTTGACGGCGTTGCTGTGCTTCATGGATGGTTACAGTTACAAGAATTTTTTGGACATCATTAGGCACTTTTTTGAGGTTGATTTTGATAACTTCATCATCCCCCTCGCCGGCCCCCGTGAGATTATCTCCCATGTGCTGCACGGATTTGTCTGGATCGGGACTTGTGAGATTGTTATAAAAAATGAAGTGATTGTCAGAAATTAATTTTTCATTCGCACCTAAGAGGAACAATGATGAGTCTAGGTCAAAGTCAGAACCCGTGTCTGTAGCTTTAACGTCCCATCCCAGTCCTATGAATACTTCTGAGAGACCGGGTGAAACTTTCTCAAGCGATACCCGTTGTCCTTTGGTCAGAGATACGGCCATGATTCAATCTTCCTCTTTATTAGAAGTGGTTATGGAGGGAGGCGCGGACTGGAAAACTTTATTAAGTTTTTGCTGGAAATAGTTGTAGAATTTTTAATCTTAAATAAAAGAATATTAGCTAACTGTGCCGATGTCAATAGGGATTACAACTCTTAATTATTTTTTGGGTGTGAGTACAAAGCAATCATGCCCTGCCTCCCACAGTTGTGTAATCTCAGCTTGGGTTATTGTGCTTGTGTATTTTGACAAACTCTCGGAACTTGACCGTGTTTTGTGATGCAAGTGACCATTACCCGGCCGTTTCCACAAGGCTCTCCGCTTGGAAGTCTCGTGTGTTGCAACACACGAGACTTGTGGCGTCGATGGTGTTGCGATGGATTCCGAACTCTTGAGCGGCTTCGATTTCTTCATGCCATTTAACTCGATCGCTGGGATGACCTGATGAAGGAGGTATAAATGTACAGTTTGGGCCCAAAAGTCGGCGCGATCGCTCTGCAAAACTTGCCACTAATTGTAGTCTATTTTCTAACCGACGAAAGCGGTTGCTATAGTTTAATTTAAATGCCGATCGGCTCGAATCGAACTCTTTGCCGGACAATAAAATCTCAATCCCTATCACTCTGTAGTGTCGGGGAGAATTTCGACTACATACTCCGGTACATATTCTGGTCGATTCTCTGGCCGATTCGGGGGCAAATTCTTGGGCAAATTCTCCGGTGGATGTTCGAGTCTGACTCGCCGGATCGGGAGATTTGCAATCAGTGCTGTGGCCCGCTGGTCGCTCTCCAGCGAGAACTCAGACCCGGTGGTATCGATTTCCACGTAGCGAGACACCACCTCTAGAATTTCTCGGCGCATCGACTCAACCATTTCTGGGCTGAGTTCTGAGCGATCGTGGGCTAGAACCAGTTTGAGGCGCCGTTTTACCTCGTCGCGGCTGTTGTCAGGGGTGCGCGGGAAAAGTCGTTCGAGAAGTGTGTGTATCATGGGTCAGGCTGATTTGTCAAGGGTTAGGCATAGAAAACGTTATACGATTTTCGATTTTCGATTGGGGAATCACTCATTCCCTAATGGTTTAAAGTTGACCTACAGTTTCATTCTTTTTGGGAACTGGTGTCACTGGGGGAAAATTTGGGCTAGTTTTTTTGATGAAGTCGCTGCTGTTAAAGATCGATCGCCCATATTGCAGCACATCACATAATTTTAGTATTTAAGAACTTGCGGAGGCGAGTAAAGAAGTTTTCTCGATGGGGATTGAGATCTAGAAAATCAACTTTTTCGCCTTCTAAGCGGCGGGCAATATTGTCGAAGGCAGTTCCAGCTAAAGAGGCCGTTTCCGACAATACTAATGGTTCGCCTCGGTTGGTGGAAACGATGACGCGCTCGTCGTCGGGAACCACGCCTAACAGCGGAATGGCAAGGATTTCCCGCACGTCTTGTACCGACATCATATCATTTGCCAGCACCATTGCGGGTCTGATCCGGTTAACGATCAGGTTGATTTTCTTGACATTGTTGGCTTCCAGCAGGCCGATGACTCGATCGGCATCCCGGACAGCAGCGATTTCGGGAGTGGTAACAATTATCCCTTCTTGAGCCGGGGCGATCGCATTTTGAAAGCCTTGTTCAATTCCAGCAGGAGAGTCGATCAAAATATAGTCGTATTTTGGTCCCAACATCCCCACAAGCTGCTTCATTTGCTCGGCGCTGATGGCATCTTTCATCCGAGTTTGGGCCGCCGGCAACAGCACCAAGCGCGGCTGCCGCTTATCTTTCACCAAAGCTTGCTCTAATCGGCACTCTCCAGCGAGAACTTCTAATGCCGTGTAAACAATGCGATTTTCTAAGCCCAGCAGCAAGTCTAAATTTCTGAGACCGAAATCGGCATCAATTACGGCAACGTTGCGTCCCCGCTTAGCTAAAGCCATGCCGAGATTGGCTGTGGAGGTGGTTTTTCCTACCCCGCCTTTCCCTGATGTAACAACAATAATGCGAGCCATAAGCGATTTTAGATTTATTGGGAATTGGTGATTGGGAATTAGTAATTGGTAATTGGTAATTGGCAATTGATAATTGGTTTTATTGTTGGTTTATATTTAGCAATTATTCTTTAGTAATTTGACAGCAATCTGTTATTCAGTGAATTAACTAAACACTCACAACTCTCCTTGTAATACTAATTATATATGAATTTGCACTTAATTTTGAAATTGTCCTTTAGTAGCTGATTTAGCCAAGGGAAAAATTATCAAGTGCAGACTTAAAGAGAAATAGTATTACCAATTACTCATTACTAATTCCTAATTACTCATTACCAATTACCCCTTACCCATTATCGATTACTCATTACCCCCGACTAACTGCGATTTGTCAAAATCAGAGGCTCTACCGATCCGAATCCCTTGGGGCGTCACATAGGCGACTTCCGGGAAAAACTGAGCCGGTGAGGTTTCTGGGCCTCTGGCAACATACTTAGCAATCCTAATCACCATCGGTTCCATCTGCAAGGTCATAATCACGCTTTTGGTATTGCCAGCGGCACCGGCGTGCACGACTCCCCGCAAACGGCCCCAAACTAGGATATCGCCTCCGGCGATGACTGAGCCGCCGGGATTTACGTCTCCCAAAAGTACGACGGTGCCCGGATGGCGAATTTCTACGCCCGATCGCACTGTCATCTGCAAATATAAAGGTTCCGCCAGCGATTGCGGTTTTTCGGCAGTGGCTTTATTCAGGGAAGAAACCGGAGGCTGCTGTTCTACACAATAGCCTGCTGTAGCTGCGGCAACGGCGGTTTGGCGGCGACTGGTGTGGACTCGTTTGAGTTGCAGTTCCACTTCCGAGAGGGCATCGGCGATTTCTTGTAGTTGGCGGATATCTAACAGTCGATCGTTCGCCATCAATTGTACTTCGGCATTTGCCTGCCAAAAGCGTTCTCCTGCGTTCAGTCTGACTTTTAGCTGCTGCCAAAGTTCAGTCCAAGTCGAGGCGGAGGCTGTTGCGGGTTCGCTGTTGGTTTCTGGGGGGAGTAGCAACAGTAGCTGTCCATCTTCGGTTTTGAGTCTGACTTGCAGCTCCAAGCTGACTTCGGGTGTTGATTGAGGGGCGGCAGCGGCTCCGGCGGTGGCATCGGGTGTCATGGACAGGTCTGAGTTCAGGTAGGGACAGGTTAACATCAATATTAGCCTGAGTCGTCTTTTGGCTCAGCATTTGGGGGGAAAGTCTTGTTTTTTTATTTTTAACGCTAGTTATGGCAATTCTATTTCGTTTGTGAACAAGATTTTGTTTTAATGAACCGCAGAGGGCGCAGAGGGCACAGAGAAAGAGAATTAAGAGAGGAGAGAAAGAGAGAATGAGAGAAGTTCACAAATTTGGTATCGATTGTGGACGAGATTTTGTTTTAATGAACCGCAGAGGGCGCAGAGAACACAGAGAAAGAGAATTAAGAGAGGAGAGAAAGAGAGAATTTGACAAGTTTGGCATCGATTGTTATACAGGCAGATAAGATGCAGAGAAAAATGGTTTTGAATTCACTAGCGCTTACTAATTATTAATTTTAAATTACGTTATGCAGCAAATAGAACGTTATCGCGGCAGTCTTCTCGGTTTAGCAGTGGGCGATGCTCTCGGCACAACTTTAGAGTTCCATCGCCCCGGAACCTTTGCGCCTATTAACGATATGGTTGGCGGCGGCCCGTTTCGACTGCAACCGGGCGAGTGGACGGACGATACTTCGATGGCACTTTGTTTGGCTGAAAGTTTGATTGAGAAACAAGGTTTCGATCCTGTCCATCAGTTAGAAATTTATGTGCGGTGGTGGCGAGAGGGACATTTGAGCAGCACTGGTGTATGTTTTGATATTGGCAATACGGTGCGACAAGCACTTTGGCAGTTTAAAAATACAGGAAAACCTTTCTGTGGTTCTACCGATGCTCAGACTGCTGGAAACGGTTCGATTATGCGCTTGGCTCCCGTGCCTTTGTTTTATGCTAAAAATCCTTTTGAAGTAATAGAAAAATCTGGAGAAAGTTCTCGAACTACTCACGGTGCTGCTACTTGTGTGGATGCTTGCCGTTATTTGGGCGCTTTAATTGCGGGGGCTGTGAATGGAGTTGCTAAAGATGTGTTGCTTTCGGAAAGATATTGTCAAATTTCTGGATATTGGGCAGCAAATCCGCTGGTAGCAGAGATTGATGAGATTGCGGCGGGTTCTTTTAAATTGCGACAACCTCCTGAAATTAAAGGTACGGGTTATGTTGTCAAGTCTTTGGAGGCGGCACTTTGGGCGTTTTACAACAGTTCTTCTTTTGCCGAAGGCTGTTTGTTGGCTGTGAATTTGGGCGACGACGCGGATACAACAGGTGCGGTTTACGGACAGTTGGCGGGGGCTTTTTACGGAGAATCTGGTATACCGGAAAAATGGATCTCGCAATTAGTCGATCACACTTTAATTGCATCTTTTGGCGATCGGCTTTTCTCTTTATCTAGTTAAAATCGATGTTTTAAATCAAGGGTGACAATTCCCAGGCATAACATAAATAATTGTAGGGGCGGGTTCACCGAAATATATGACACCCACCGACAAATCAGATAAACCCGCCCCCTCCCATTCAGAAACTAGCAACTTGAGTTAATATAGATAAATTTACATAAACATTTCTGGTTGAAGGTTAATACAATGGTACTCGAAGCCCCGTCTATCAAAGCCAAACTAACCGTCACCTGGGAACCCCTACCAGCTAACTTCGTATTACCCGACGATCCGGTGGAAAATATTCAACAACCTTCTCTCGCCGCTGGTCTCACCGATGCACTGGGAGCCGCAGGATGTATCCAGCCAGAAATGCTGATGGCCTCTAATTTGGGGTTAGTCGCCACAGTCAATAAAAAGATTGTTGTCAAAGCTCCAGACTGGTTTTATGTACCCCAAGTGCATCCTCTAGCAGAGGGGGTAATTCGCCGTAGTTATACTCCTCATACTGATGGTGCTAATGTGGCGATCGTGATGGAGTTTCTCTCGGAAGCAGAGGGAGGAGAACTATCGGTCAGAGCAACTCCGCCCTATGGTAAACTCCACTTTTACGAACAGATTCTTCAAATACCTACTTATGTCACTTATGACCCCTACGAAGGTATTTTAGAAGTGCGCTATTTGCAAGATGGGCGGTATGTTTTACATTCAGCCAATGAGCAGGGGCGGGTGTGGATTCCACAACTGGAACTATATCTGGGGATTTGGTCGGGGGAAAGGTTGGGACAAACCATGAACTGGCTGCGCTGGTGGGATGAGGGAGGTAATTTGTTGCTGTGGAGTTCAGAACAAGCTGACCAAGAAAGACAAAGGGCTGATCAAGAAAGGCAAAGGGCTGAGCAGGAAAGCCAAAGGGCTGACCAAGAAAGGCAAAGGGCTGAACGATTGGCGGCTAAGTTGCGCGAATTGGGAGTTGATCCAGATTGAACGCTGATTGAAAGCTAATTTGCGATCGCCCTGAATACACAGGACTTACCCAACTATCTACCAGAATAGGCGCAACCACAGGCAGATTGCCCCTACAAAACGCTATATTTTGTTGTTCGTAAGTCCTGAATCGAAAATCAAAAATCGAAGAACCCTTGACGTGTGTAGCAATTCGTGATTTTTTTATCCGCGTTTATCGGGATATAAAAAATATTTATGAATAAATCTTAAGTTTTAATTAAATTTAGTATTATAATTTTGGTAACTTCCAACTAAGTATTTATTCTCACTATGATAGCGGATCAATTTCCTTGGCTGACCGCAATTGTCATCCTACCCCTCGTAGCTTCCCTCGCCATCCCTTTTCTGCCCGATACAGACGGCAAAACCGTGCGCTGGTATGCCCTAGGCGTAGGTATTGCAGATTTTGTATTAATGTGCTGGGTGTTTTGGACTCATTACGATCCGAGCATCTCTACTTTCCAAATCGTCGAGCAATATCCCTGGATACCTTCTTTAGGCCTCAACTGGTCTGTTTCCGTTGACGGACTGTCTGTTCCGTTGGTACTGTTGGCGGGATTGGTGACGACGCTATCAATCTTTGCAGCCTGGGAAGTTGATCGCAAGCCACGACTCTTCTACTTCCTGATGCTGGTGATGTACTCCGCACAAATAGGAGTTTTCGTCGCCCAAGACATCATGCTGCTGTTCATTGTCTGGGAACTAGAACTAATTCCGGTGTACCTGTTAATCTCGATTTGGGGCGGACAAAACCGTCGCTATGCAGCTACCAAATTCTTGATTTACACCGCAGGCGCTTCCATCTTTATTTTGATAGCTGCCTTGGCAATGGCATTCTACGGCGGAGGCACTCCCACCTTCGACATGGTAGAACTAGGCTTGAAGGACTACCCACTGGGTTTAGAATTATTCCTTTATGCGGGATTGCTGATTGCCTTCGGTGTGAAACTGGCGATTTTCCCCTTCCACACTTGGCTACCTGATGCCCACGGTGAAGCATCTTCTCCAGTATCGATGATTCTGGCCGGTGTATTGCTGAAAATGGGCGGATACGGACTGATTCGCCTGAATTTGGAACTTCTTCCCCAAGCACACGTTTACTTTGCACCGATTATGGCGGTGCTCGGCGTGGTCAACATTATCTACGGCGCGCTGAATTCCTTCGGTCAATCGAACATGAAGCGCCGCTTAGCGAATTCGTCGATTTCTCACATGGGATTTGTATTGTTGGGTATTGCTTCCTTCACGGATTTGGGAATCAACGGGGCGCTGTTGCAAATGATTTCCCACGGTTTAATCGCCTCAGTATTGTTTTTCCTGGCTGGCGTTACTTACGATCGCACCCATACAATGATCATGGACGAGATGGGCGAGATTGGGAAAGTCATGCCGAAAGTGTTTGCTTTGTTTACCGCAGGCGCTATGGCATCTTTGGCACTCCCCGGAATGAGCGGTTTTGCTAGCGAATTGTCAGTGTTTGTGGGCGTCGCCACTAGCGATATGTACAGCGGTTCTTTCCGCGCGGTGACAGTGTTCCTGGCGGCAGTGGGACTGATTTTGACGCCGATTTATTTGCTCTCGATGCTGCGACAGTTATTTTACAACTGTGGGAGACTAGCTGCTTGCGACCTTGAGGATCTAAATTTGCAGAATCAGAGAAACAATCTGGATGAAGCGGTTTGTTTTGGTAATAGTTGCGTTTTGCCTGGTGATGCACCGTTTATTGATGCTAAACCTCGGGAAGTGGCGATCGCATTTTGCTTTTTGATACCGATTGTCGGCATTGGTTTTTATCCCAACATGGCGATGCAAGTCTACGATGCCAAGACTGTCGCAGTCAACGCAGAAGTCCGCCAATCTTACATCCAAATTGCTCAACAAAATCCTCGGATTTATGCGAATCAACTTTTGGTTCCCAAAATTGCCCAAGCTCAAAAATCGCCTGCTTTGGACAAAATTACAGGGTCTGAATCTGCATCGGTTTTTGGCATTGTCAAATAATTTTATCGAATTCTGTTTTTGTTGAAGATTGGGCGATCGCTTTTGTCAAAGGGCGATCGCTTTTTTGTTAGCCCTGAATTTCTGAAATAATCTGCGCCAGATTCTCCCTAGCATATCCCACCTCAAGAATGGATTTATCATCGAGATCAGAGGCTACTTTATTCAAGATATTTAGCGGTTCTTCCAAGCCTGTCGTCTTCACAAACAACACTTGCAACCGAGTTTTTACTAATGCTAAAATAGAGCGACTTAGCTCGCCTTTATCCCCTTTCCGTTTAGCAATATTCATGCTCAATTTGTGAGTTTTCAACAGCCCCATTCTTTCTATTCCTTGCGTCTTAACCGTCTCCAAAACCTCCGCTCGAATCTGATCGACTAATCGGTCGGTCACATATTGCACGATCAAAGGCTGAAGCATAAAAACAGTTTCCCCGCCCTCACTAATTTTGTCAATCAGCGAGCGACGACCCAGAGAATCGAGATTTTTTAGCAAATCCGAAAGCGATGAATTGACCAACATCTGCTCTCGCAAAGTCGCCAGGGAAATCGGGATTTGAGCAATAGCAATCCAGTAGGCAATCTCTTGTTCAGAACTCGACATTCGATCGAACTGCTGCGCGAGCAAATTGCTGATATGTTCTTCAATAAATAAAGCCGTAGCTTCCAAAAGCTTTAAAACATTCCCCTCAAAAAACTCGTTAATTGTTGTGGCTACAATCTTTAATGCTAACAGATTGCCTCCGTACCGGGATAACAAGATTTCCAACTCTCGATCTTGAGGCGACAAACCTTTTTCTTGGAAAATTTCCCGCGCTATTTCCTCGGAAATAGCAGGTTTTAAAGACCGCACTTTTTCTCCCGCCAGCAAAGCCAGTTCCGTAGGCTCTTCCGAACTAACTAGCAGTAAACAGCTATTGTGATTGACCTCACCGAGCCGCACGATTAAATCTCGATATCCTTCGTAGTCTTCCCGGTAGTGCCCCGCTAATTCTTCGGGTCTGAGAACCGCTTCAAAATCATCTAAAATTACCAGACAGCGGTGTTTCCGCAGATACTCGACCAAGCGGGAAATTTGGCCGCTGAGGTCGATCCTCTTCGTTGGCGTAGCCCCCGTAGGGGCGGGTTCCGCTAACGGCACATCGGGTTTTTGTTGGTTAGAAAAAAGTTGAATTAAGCTCCCTAGGAAGTCGGATGGTGCGGGTGCCGATCGCAGCGATCGCCAAATCACAAAATCAAACTCATTCTGTACCTGTTTTGCCAAATGCACCGACAGAGTTGTTTTGCCGCTACCAGCCAAACCCAGCAGCGCTACCAGGCGACAATTATCTGATACAATCCACTGCTTTAAAATAGTTAATTCTTCAGTCCGTCCGTAAAAAACCGAAACATCCGGTGCTTGGCCCCAATCTTCCTGTCGATGTCCAATCGCCATCTTCAATAGAGAGCCTTTACCTCCACTAAAATCGCTCGTTCCCTGATCGATGTGGTATGAAAACAGCAACTGATGCCTCAATTCCGAAAGCTTTCCAGGGCCGTTCCCCCCGATCTGAAACTTTTTGTAAACTTCGCCGAGTCTTTTGCGAACGGCGATGTCGCTAATGCCAAGCTTGGTGGCGATCGTCGCTGTAGATTGACCGTCGAGAGCCATAAACACAGTTTCTAACTCGGCATCTGTGACACCGCGCTGTTTGGCGATCGTTTGCACAAAGTTTTGAGGAATCGGAGTAGTCAAGGTAGGAATCTCGTCTATACTAAAAATCTATCTTCTATTATATTGTGTGAGTTCTCGCGGGCGAGCAATTGAATCGAATCTACCAACGTTCAGCTTGCTTTTTGTTGTTTGGGCAGTTTTAGATATTTATACCCAATTATCGATTGTGATACCAGTTTAAAAAATACACCTCTAGGCCCGTACTCCAAACCAATACACAATCAGTCATTCCCAATTCTTCAATTCTTCAATTCTTCAATTCTTTAATTATTTAATCAAAGATGGTATGAGGAACGGGGAGTTTATCGCCCTAAATTATTGCTGTCTCCTCACCCGTAAAACCTATTGTATAGTGGAGGCGCGGCGCTTAATTTATAGCACCAAACCATAAATCTCCAACCGCACCACAACCCACAGCCAATCAAAAACCGGGTCAACTTACAATTTTTGAAAGCAGCCCTATATCAGCCAAAACTTGTCGCACTAGCGCCGTATTCTTGGGCCGGAAGCAGTCGCCAACTCCCATCGCCCATAAGTTCCAAAACCTGCTGGTGATATTTCACTAAACTCAATCGGTGGCCCACACTCACAAACGTAGTTTTAGTGGCTTGCAACTGCTCATATAAATATTGCTCGTTCTTCAAATCCAAAGCACTTGTCGCCTCATCCACAATAGCGTATCTCGGTTCTGTCAATAACAATCTAGCAAAAGCTAAACGTTGCTGTTCTCCCAGCGACAAAATCTCCGCCCAATCTAAATTCGCATCAAAACCGCCCAATCTGTCCGGCAAATCTGCTAAGTTTACTGATGCCAAAACGCGGCGCAATTTTTCCTCATCAACCTCGCTGCTGCTGTTGGGATAGAGAAGTTGCGATCGCAAACTACCCAAAATCATATAAGGACGCTGTGGCAAAAACAGCATTTCCCCCAATTCCGGCCGCGCCAAACGACCTGTTCCCGATTCCCACAAACCCGCAATTGCCCGCAGCAAAGAACTCTTCCCAGCACCGCTTTGCCCGACAATTAACAGTCCTTCACCGGGCTGCACTGCTACCGACAAATCGCTAATTAAAGTCTTTTGATGGTGCGGAGTATCTAAAGTAACGTGTTCCAGTGTCAATTGCGAACTTATAACTGTATCGATTGTTCTGAGGTCGAGTTTAACAGCACTTTTTTCCTCTCTTAAAGACTCATTAAACGTGGCTAAACGATTAATCCCCGCTGCAAATAAACTCAAGTTTTCAATCCTATATACAACCAGAGAAAAAGCCTCAGAAACCTGACGAAAAGCAAATTCAGCTTGAGTAATATCGCCGTATCTGATCTCACCTGCAAAATATATAGAAGCCAGGAACAAAGAGGGAATAATATAAGTTGCATATCTATAGCCCACTCTAAAATATCCCAGATTTCGCTGCCAACCAATTAGGAAATTAAAGTTCCGAACTGCTTCTAAAAATCGGTGTTTCACCTGAACAGATTCCTGTGCTTCTCCCCGGTAAAAAGCAATTGATTCTGCATTGTCCCGAATGTGAACCAAGCCATAGCGAAAGTCAGCCTCTTTGGAGAGCTGATTGAAGTTCAGAAATATCAACCTTTTGCCAAAAAATACCATGACTGTCGTGCCAAAGACAGCATAAATAATTAGTCCGATCGAAAGACCTTTGGAAATAGACCACAGAATCCCTGTAAAAGAAATAATATCGATCACTGCCCCCAATATCAGCAGCAAAAACTCTAAACTTGTGCTAGTGAAAGATTTGATATCTTCAGCAATCCGCTGGTCGGGATTGTCGATTTCCTTCTGAAAATTGATTTCGTAATAAGCGCGGTTTTGAAAATAACTACCCAGGAAACTATCAGTCATCCACTCTCGCCAGTACAATCCCAGTTTATCTTGGGTATAGCCGTAAATAACAACTATCGGGGTACCGATAATAAAAACTCCAGCATAAACCCACATAAACCGCCAAAAAGTAATCTGATCTTTTTCAGCCAGGGCGGTCGTGAAAAAATTACTAATATAGCTAATGACTACGTTAATTCCGCTAACAGAAAGTGACAAAAATAGCAGCAGAGCTAACATTATCCACTGCTTCCAGCGCGGTATCAACTTGCTTCTGAAAAAGACAAAAGCAGCCAGCGGGAGGATTAGCATTAAACCAACGATCGCAATTGTCGGTGAGTAGATAATTCCTTTGATCAAAGTAGCTAAGCCAGCCGCAACCCCGTTAAAAGCCTCTGGAAATAAGACTTGAGTACCCAAACATACAGCGCTGACGAGCATAAACATCGCAGCGAAGAGAAATATCAACAACAGCGCTACTAATCCTAAAAATATTCTGCCACCCCCAGGCTCTAAAGGATAAAAGTAAGGTTGAGCGATCGCAATAAATCTCTGCCACAACTGACGGTCAAATCGATTCATCTTTGCTGTTTACAAAACTACTTTGACTGTTCTAACATATCAAGTCTTGTGACAAACTGCAGCAGTAATTTATGTCCGACTTTCGCGAAAAAATTTGTCTCACCCACAGACGGAAACTTGTTTTCCGACTTAACTGGTGGAGAGAAAAAAATTGGGAGCTTAGTTCAAGCTCTTAGATTCATCTGTTGAATCAATTCTTTAATCTCAAATCTCAAATCGCTCTAGCTGGAAGAAGTTGCGCTATCGCCGGCCAAGTCCGACTGCAATTCGCTCCTATAAAATCTTTGGCTAATCCCTAAAATTACTTGTTTCATTAGCCAATACAAAACAGCAATTACTACAAAAGTGACAGCCATTACTAAAACCGGACGCTTGCCAATCAAATCGTTCATTACGCTGTTAACCAGCGCATCGGGGTTAGTCAGAATGTCCCAAGTGTTGAAGCGGATAAATCGCCCTAAATAAATGCCGATCGCCGAAAGTGCGTGTATAGTTATCTCCGTTACCAGGATAAATCTACTCAAACCCTGTTGCTTCAAATAGTAACCCAAATTCATCACCGACAGCACGTAAGCCCCAAACCCGATCAGCATAAACGTCAGATACTGCGGGATCAAAGCTAGAGTCACAATCCACACCGAGTTCCCCTCTTTAATCTGCTCGATCAGGTGAATGATATCAGTTAAAACGTAGGGTGCATTGGGTAAAAATGCGATAAACCAGAAAAAACCGCCCCACCACCGGAGAGAGCGAACTCCGCGCTGCCGCAGTACCCAGATGTCTACAGCCATCAGTGCCAGTGTAATCGCGATCGCCCCCAAAACGTAAGTTTTGCCCACATCTTGCACAATATGCTTCAGATAGCCTAAAACATGGCGCGTACTGGGCAAAAAAGTAGCGCCCAGGAGAAAGGCCGTACCCCACAGCAGCCAGCGCGATCGGGGTTTGCGGAACAGCCAAAAACTCAGGCCCAGCGGTACTAAAGCCAAAAACAAATTCCAAGACATCCACCGGACATTGTGTCCCATTGCTTGCAGCGCTTCCAGGATTAATCCTATCATGTCAATTTTTATACAATTAAAGGTTTGATGCAGCACTGCTTCCTTAGAAGCTTCAATCTATTTTAGTCGTTAACTTGTAGGGTGCGTCAGCTTATGACTCCACGCCCGCGCCTGAAAATCAGGAACTGCTAATACTTGTAGGGTGCGTCAGCTTATGACTTTACGCCCGCGCCTGAAAATCTAAAATCGACTGACCCACCCTACAACTGTGGAGTGAAATCTAAAATCTAAAATCTAAAATCTAAAATCGATTGGTGCACTTTACTATTTATACACTTTGTCGATCGGAATCTCAATCTTAAAAGTTGTTCCGCATCCTATGGAAGAAATGCACTCAATCTTACCCTTGTGCTTTTCCACCACAATCGAGTGCGCGATAGACATTCCCAACCCCGTACCCTTCCCCACAGCTTTCGTAGTAAAAAACGGGTTAAAAATTCGATCCACTATCCCCTGCGGAATGCCCGTACCATTGTCCGAAATTTCCACTATCACAGTGTTCTGGGGCGTTACACCAGTGCAAATAGAAATCCGGCCACTCGTATCTGCTTCCCGAACGGATAACTTTTGATATTGTTCTTCAATAGCATCAATTGCATTAGCAATAATATTCATAAACACCTGATTCAGTTGGCTCGCATAGCACTCCACCAGCGGCAGTTTCCCGAACTCCTTAATTACTTCAATTTCCGGGCGGCTGTCCCGACTCTTCAAGCGGTGCTGCAAAATTAACAAAGTGCTCTCAATTCCCGCGTGAATATCGATCGGCTTCATTGCGGATTCGTCCAACCGCGAGAAATTTCTGAGGGACAACACAATTTGCCGGATGCGCTCGGTTCCTACCTGCATCGAACCGACAACTTTTCTTAAATCCTCCGCCATGAAGTCCAAATCTATCTCTTGAATGCGATCGACAATTTTTGAATTAGGTTCGGGATACTCATCTTCGTAAAGAGTCACCAGATCTAGCAACTGTTTTGTATACTGGTTGAGATAATCAATGTTAGCGTGAATGAAGTTAACGGGATTATTAATTTCGTGAGCTATCCCGGCAACTAATTGCCCCAAGGAAGACATTTTTTCTGTTTGAATGAGTTGAGTTTGAGTAGAGCGCAATGACCGCAGAGCTGACTCTAAATCTCTGGCTTTTTCTCTTTCTCGTTCCTCGCTTTGCCGCAGTGCTTCCTCTGCTTGCTTGCGAGTCGTAATATCCTGGGAAACTCCAATTATTACCTTAGCCTGACCCTCCGCATTCCTACTAAAAATAGTATCCCGGCTTTGCAGCCACAACAATTGACCGTATGCTCCCCGTACCCGGTACTCAATTTCCCTAGTTTCGCCATCTTCAACTTCTGCAAAGCTCGCGTGATGTTCCACAATTTTAGGCAAATCTTCGGGGTAGATTAACTGAGGCATGAGTGACGAATCCATCCCTGTAATTTCGTCGCTGGTATAGCCCAAAAGCGCGAACATTGAAGTATTAGTGTAGATATTTCGCTGTTCTTCCAAGTCGTAGAGATACAAAATACCGGGAGTAGCATCGGCTACTTTTTTAATGAACTGCTGGCTTTCTTGCAAAGCTAACTCAGCTTGCTTGCGATCGGTAATATCAATTGCTATGCCGTCCCAAAGAATATCGCCGTTTTCTTTAGCTTCAGGACGCGAATTTATCTGAAACCAACGAATGTTGCCGGAAGGTAGCACCATCCGTCCTTCCCACTGCCAAGGTTGCAGAGTTAGGGCGGAAATAGCACCAGATTCCTCATAATTTGGGCTGTCTTCGGGATGAATCAAATCTGTTACCAAAGCCGCATTTTTCAAAACATCTTCTGGTTCTAACTCAAAAAGTTCTCGGCAAGCAGCACTTATGTAAGGAAAACAGAAAGAGCCATCTGGACACAACAAAAATTGATAAATGATTCCCGGCAAATTAGCAGACAGCTTTTGGAATCTTGCCTCGCTTTCCCGCAGTGCTTCCTCTGCTTGTTTTCGCTCCGTAATGTCAGTAATTGAACCAACCATGCGGACTGCTTTTCCAGATGCGTCCCACAAAGCTTGCCCCCGACTCAATATCCATTTGTAAGCCCTGTTGTAGCACCACAAGCGGTATTCGGTGATGTAATGCGGCGTTTTTCTCTCCAAGTGTTCTTGAAGAAGTTGCTGAGCAATCGCTAAATCATCGGGATGTAAACTCGTATTCCATGTGTTATTATAATCGCTAATGTCACTATCTTCGTAACCAGTGATTTCCTTAAAGCGATCGGAGACAAAAAGTTCCCCTGTTTGCAAGTTCCAGTCCCAAATGCCGTCATTGTTGCCTTTGAGTGCTAACTGCCAGCGTTCTTCAGTTTGCATCAATTGAGCAGTTCTCTGTTTGACTCTATTTTCTAGTTCTTGATTGAGCTGTTTGAGACTTTCTTCGGCCTGGTTGCGTTCGATCGCAATTCCTGCTAAACTTCTGCTCGCCTCTATCAATTGCATCTCAAAAAAATGGGGCTGGCGCGGTTGAGAATAATATATTCCAAAAGTTCCCAAAACTTGACCCTGAGATGAGAAAATAGGAGTAGACAAGCAAGCTCTCAGTCCAAAACTTAAGGCTAAATCTCGAAAATTTTCCCACAAAGGATCGCTGGCAATATCTGTAACGATCACCTGTTGGCGACTAAAGGCAGCAGTGCCGCAGGAACCGACATCCGGGCCGATGGCTATGCCATGAATAGCAGCGTTGTAACTGTCGGGCAAACTGGGCGCGGCTCCGTGCAGCAAATGTTTGCCGTCTGGAGCTAGAAGCAATATCGAACCGATGACATCTCTAGATTGCTGCTCGATAATTTCAACTAAAGTATTTAAAGTATCGCCCAGAGAAGTACCCTTAGCAATCATTTCTAAAATTTGTTTTTGACCGGTTAACCAATTTTCTGCTTGCTTGCGCTCCGTAATGTCGCGAGCCACCCACAGAACAGTATTCTTTTTCATGGGCGAAATTGTAGCTGCAAACCACTTTTGTACGCTAGCAATTTCTAGGTGATACTCAAAAGTACAGGTTTGATTTGTAGCGAGAGCTAGGCAAATTTGCTCCACAAAAAAAGTTTTCTTTTCTGTGTCGAATAAATCGTTAATTTTTTTACCTACAAATTCTGCCGTCGGCTTGTACAATAATTGGGGATTGGTCGGCGCAACTTTCAGGAACCGTCCCTCAATATCGAGCTCGAAAATTACGTCGTTCATGGCAGCGAACAAAGCTCGAAGTTCCGATTCAGAAGCTTGCAGGGCGATTTCAGCTTGTTTGCGCTCGCTAATATCCGTCCCGATACAAAGCAGTCCAGCCACATTACCCTTCGCATCTAGTAAAGGTTTATTTGTCCACGCTATCCACACCCTTTCTCCATTGCTGCGGATGTTTTCATTTTCGTTTTGGAAGTATTTTTGTGGCTGTGCCAAACAGTCTCGAATCTTTGTCGCGAGGTCACTTTCAAATAAATCTGTTTTCGGTATAATTGTGCCGATCGCACTTTTGCCGATGATTTCTGCTTCTGAATACCCAAAAAAAGTTTCAGCACACTCGTTAAAAAAAGTAATCTTCCCTTCACTGTCTAACTGCACAATCATGCTGTTAGAATTCTCAACTAATTGCCGATACTTAGCTTCGCTGGAACGCAGTTTCGCACGGCCATACACCCAGCTAAAAACCGCCACCCCGGTGAAAACAGCCAGCAAGCCGCCTCCAAAGAGCAGCCACCCCCGAAACGGTGAATTCGCACGC
Source organism: Microcoleus sp. BR0-C5 (assembly GCF_036705045.1). Taxonomy (NCBI): domain Bacteria; kingdom Bacillati; phylum Cyanobacteriota; class Cyanophyceae; order Oscillatoriales; family Microcoleaceae; genus Microcoleus; species Microcoleus sp. BR0-C5. The sequence continues at coordinate 69,322 of NZ_JAUBTR010000020.1, read as the reverse complement.
CATCCCCCCGCCGGAATTGCGGCCAACTGCCAGGAAGCGTTGGGCAAAGTTACTTCCAGCACCACGGGATTCTGCTCAAAAATTGACCCGTCACCGAAAAACACAGGGCCGGAGGCTCCCGAACCGTCTTTGCCCCGCAGAGCGTATTGCAGCTTCGCTGAGGAGTCGTTGAGTCCTGCTTCCTCAATGAGGGTATTTTTGTCGATGATCAGGCCTGTCAAGCCCCAGTAAACTCCTGTTTCTGCCTCGGCACCGGAGGGTGTGAGAAAAATCGGCGATCTGCTGATGAACGTCTCGTCCCCCTCCAATAATTTCACGGGCCCGGCAAGCACAGTTTTTCTGGTTTGGATGACCTCTTTGACCATTTGCCTCTGTTCGGGTAGCGTCGTCAAGTCAACCCCGATCACCGCTTCATTTCCCTCCCGTGGATAAATGTAAGCGACCGTCGTGCCTTTAACTAAAGTTATGGCCCGAATGCCCGGTTGCTGTGCCACCAGAATTCTCGCCGTCGCTGTAAACTCGGCTTCGGTGATGTTTGGGTTATTGGAAAGGTAAGCCCCCAAACCCCGCATCAAAAACAGGCGGGAATTCAAAGAGCCTTCCAGCTTAGAACGGACTGTGCTGAGCCGATCGAGGGTGGTACCGCGGTTGTAGTGAAAAAACCGCCGCTGTTCTGAGCGATCTAAAATGCCAACTCCGACCAAAATTGCTATTGATGCTGAAATTGCTGCTAAATACGGTGAAATTTGGAATTTTTTCACCTTAAAGTATTCCATCTGCCGGCGGTTAAGGTATATTTTTTAGATATTTAGATAGATTTAGTTTAGTTTGATTTCTCTAAGCAAATGCAAGATTTTCGGCATACCGGGCGTTTCGCAAGCGGGCGCGAGTTTGTTGTATTTTAGGACGCCCGCCGAAAATCGCCGACTTTCGGCAAGCGTCTAATCATCAATTTTCTGCACCAAGTTTTAAATTTACAATCGACTGACCGAAAGTAATGTGGTCATAAGCCCCCGGATTCATTCCTTCGCAGGCTCAGGACGGATCAATCTAAAATCTACAATCTACAATCTAAAATTGGTTGACTCGCCATTTATCGGGTAGGGTGCGCGCTGCAGCACCAGAGCGGTGGGGGAACGCGCACCCGAAAGACGGGAGTTATTAGCTAAAATAAGGTTAGCAATAATTTTTTTCAGCGCTACGCCGAATCATTCATAGGGGCAATTTGATGCAAGAACAGTTGATGGAAGCGATCGCACCTTACCGCGATCGCGTGGATTATCTAGAAGTTCGCCTCGAACAAAGTGAGTCAACTGCGATTAGTTTTCGCGGCCCTCAGTTAGATGCTGTCAACCGCAGTTTTAGTCTCGCCGGCGGCATCCGCGCCTGTCACAAAGGCGGCTGGAGTTTTGTAACTTTTAACGGTTTAGCTGAGTTAAAAAACCGCATTGAAGAAGCTGTAGTCCAGTCTCGTTTGGTTGGTAGCGAAAAAACTCTACTAGCAGATGTTACTCCGATTCAAGATTATGTAGCGGTGGAATTGGGCCGCGACCCGCGCTCTATTACTCTAGCCGAAAAGCGGAAACTGCTCGAATCTTACAACCAGTTGCTGTTAGATTATGACCCGCGAATTCAGACGACAATGGCAGGTTATAGCGACAGATTTGGGATTACTTATTTTGTGAATTCTCAAGGTACTTGCATCGCTCAAGAGCGCTTGGACGTGACCGGGCGTTTCGGAGCGATCGCCCGTGGGGAGGGTGGTGTCGTCCGCCAAGGGTTTGAGTCGATTCACTCGCGATCGGATTACGATGTCTTGACAAATATTGAAGATCGTGTTAAAAGTGCTGCCGTTCGAGCAGTGGGCCAATTAGAGGCCAAATCGGTGAAAGGCGGTCAGTATCCGGTGATTTTAGACCCTTATTTGTCGGGGGTTTTTATTCACGAAGCTTTCGGGCATTTGTCGGAAGCAGATGGTATTTACGAAAACCCGAAAATGCAGGAATTGTTGACTTTGGGCAAGCCGGTGGCGATCGAACAATTGAATGTAATTGACGACGCAACTGTGCCGGGATTGCCGGGAACTTTGAAATACGACGACGAAGGCGTGCCTGCTCAGTGCAAGCATTTAATTAAAAATGGAGTTTTAGCCGCTCGGATGCACAATCGCGAGACTGCGGGCAAAATGGGCGAAAGTCCGACTGGAAATGCCCGGGCTCTGAGCGCTACTTTTATGCCTTTGGTGCGGATGACTAATACTGCGATCGAGTCTGGTGAAAATTCTTTTGACGAAATGGTTGCGGACATTGACGAAGGAGTCTATGCAGTGCGGATGTTGGGAGGACAAACCAACGGCGAAATGTTTACCTTTGCGGCGGCTCAAGGGTTCATGATTCGCGACGGCAAATTGGCCGAACCGGTGAGCGATGTCACTTTAAGCGGCAATGTATTTCAGACTTTAAAGGATATTGAGTCTATAGGGAACGACTCGGTTTATGCTTACGGCGGTTGCGGTAAAGGCGGCCAGAGTGGCTTGCCGGTAAGTGTCGGCGGCCCCCATTTGCGGATTAAAAATGTTGTAGTCGGAGGAAGGTAATCATTAGTCATTAGTCATTAGTCATTAGCTATTAGTTCAATACTTACGCAACTGGTTAAGGTGAGGGCGTGATCACGCCCTCACCTTAAGTGGTTTGGGGTGATGACAAGCTGACAACCGACTTAAAATCCAATACGGTTCACTTAACACTATTTATACCCCGGAGATCCCCCTCGCATACCCCCTACTCCCCCTGGTTGTAGGGGAGTAGGGGTTGACTTTGAGGGCATTCTTGTCCCCCCTTAGTAGGGGCGGTGCGACCCCTACTCCCCGTGCCCGCCCTTGGTTAGGGGGGATCTGTCTTAAGTGAACCGTATTGACTTAAAATCTGGTATTTACTTTCACTCCCGCTGAGTGCGATGCCGCAGGCTACCGATACCAAAGGTGTAAATTTCCACACATCAATTCCCACAACTAATAAGCTTGACTTGTACCGATTTCGCGTTCTTTTAGCCAATTTTATTGGGAGCATCTCATATTTGTAAAAACACTTCTTCTGGCTCGTGCTTTCTTCCTTCTGACTCTTTCCTTTTGGCTCCTGGCTCCTAGCTACTAACTCCAATTTCTAGCTTAGCTGCAAAACTGAGATGATCCCATTTTATTCCCCTTAAGTTTCCTTCCTCTCTACCCGATTATTCTGCCTAATGGGAATCTCAATCACAAATTCTGCACCCCGCTCTATTGGCTGTGATAAACACTTCAAATCTCCGCCGTGCTTCTCCACCACAATCTGATAGCTAATAGATAATCCCAAACCAGTGCCTTGACCCACAGGTTTAGTTGTGAAGAAAGGACTAAATAGATGAGATCTTACCTCGCTTGTTATCCCCAGCCCATTGTCTTTAACACTGATTCTTACCCAATCGTGATTCAGCATAGCAGTACGAATCGTAATCGTACTAGGCTCGTTTTTAATTTGTTCAGGGGTGCGTTTTTTGTCATAGTAATTCAACGCATCAATCGCATTGCTCAGCAAATTCATAAATACCTGATTCAACTGACCGACATAACATTCTACTTGTGGCAAATCTCCGTATTCTTGAATAATTTGAATAGGTGGACAATCAGGCTTAGGCTTGAGCCGACTCTGCAAAATGACTATACTGCTGTCGATTCCTTCGTGAATATTAACGGGTTTCATCTCAGCTTCGTCAAGGCGAGAGAAGTTCCGCAACGTCAGCACAATCTGACGGATACGTTCAGCCCCTACTTTCATCGAAGATAGCATTTTAGGCAGATCTTCTCTGATAAATTCTAGCTCTATGTTGTTAACTAAATCTTCGATTTCAGGGTGATTATGGGCATCGTGCTGTTCGTAAAGGTTGATTAAATCCAATAGCTTCTGACAATACTCATTGACATAAGTTAAATTGCCATAGATAAAATTAACGGGATTATTAATTTCGTGGGCAACACCAGCCACTAACTGTCCTAAGCTAGACATTTTCTCAGTCTGAATAAGCTGAGCTTGGGTGCGCTGTAAATTTTGCATTGCGAGTTCTAGTTGGATAGCTTTTTCTCGCTCTCGCACTTCTGATTGCCGCAATTTCTCCTCTCTTTCTTGGCGCGAGCGTTCGTTTTCTTTGAGTTCTTGCACGTGCTGCAATGTTTTGTTAATAGTAATTTCTAAATCCTGAAAATCTATAGGCTTAGTCAAAAAATCAAAGGCCCCACCATTCATTGCCTTTCTAATATTTCCCAAGTCGCCATAAGCAGATATAACTACTGTTTTGACCAGAGTAACTAGGTCGTTAAGTTTTGCTAGCAAAGCCATGCCATCCATGACTGGCATATTAATATCTGTCAGTACAATATCTATATCCGGCTCCTCTCGCAACTTTGAAAGCGCTTCTACGCCATTATGTGCAAAAAAAACTTCGTATTCTCCTGTGCGGATCTTTTTTCTAAATTTCTGGGAAATTAAACATTCTAAATCTGGCTCGTCATCTACAAAAAGTATTTTTGCTGGCATATTATGCTCTCAGTTGCTAGTATAAGGAATCAATAAGAGAGGATGATGATAAAAGTAGCAATTAGCAATTATGTTGCATTGTGAATTGACTCCAAATTGATTATTTTATTTTTAAGAACCTCAAAATTAACAGGTTTAGTAATATAGTCATCAGCTCCATAATCTATTGCGACTTGGTAATTTGTCTCATCTCCATAAGCGGTTATCATGAAAAATTTTAGATCGGGAAACTTTTGTTTGGTAACTCGGAGCAGTTCTAGCCCCGTCATTCCGGGCATATTAATATCCGACAAAATTAAGATAAAAGAGGCTTTTTGGGGGCTTTCTAAATATTCTAACGCAGTCTTTGCTGAGAGTGCAAAATGAAAGTCTATTTGCCCTGCTTTGATTTCTTTTCTAAATTTTTGTTTAAACAAGCACTGAATATCTGCCTCATCGTCTACAACCATTACTTTCATTTTTTTAACTCCTTAAATTCTGTTATTTTTTTGGCAATGTAATTATAAACTCTGTGTAATTTCCTACTTCTGTTTCAACTTTAATTTCTCCGCGATGCTGCTGGATGATAATATCATGACTGATAGATAGACCTAGACCAGTACCTTCCCCCGCTGGCTTTGTAGTGAAAAAGGGATTGAAAATTTTATCAAGTACCTCTGGCGTAATACCTGGGCCATTATCGCGAATGTGGATTTCAATCCGACCGTCCAGATTTTGAGTTTTCACGTCAAGTAGCGGTGAAAATCTTTCCCCTATTTCTTGTTTCTCTTTATAAAGTGCATAACAAGCATTACTAATAATGTTAAGAAAAACCCTACCTATGTCTTGTGGCACGACCTCTACTTCGCCAATGTCATTGTCATAGTCCGTTTCTATGGTAATGTTAAAAGCATCTTCCTTGGCTCGTATCCCGTGATAAGCTAGATTGATATATTCGGCCAATAAACTATTTATATCCGTAGCTTCCCAATGGCCGCTTTGTCCTCTCGAATGCAAAAGCATATTGCCAACGATTTTGTCTGCTCTTTGACCATGTTGATTAATTTTTTTAAGATTTTCTTTGAGATCGGTTAATATCTCTGCAATATATTCATTAGTTTCGGGTTCTAATCGTTCTCCTTGATTTGCCAGTTCTTCAAACAGTTCTTCGGTTAATTCAGCAGAAACTTCTGAAAAATTGTTGACAAAGTTTAAGGGATTTCTGATTTCGTGGGCAATTCCTGCTGTTAAACTGCCCAGAGAAGCGAGTTTTTCTTGGACGATAATCTGATTTTGCATCGCTCTGAGATTTTCTTCGATCCGCTGGCGCTCTTGAATTTCATTTTGCAATTGTTCCACAGTATGGGTGAGTTCAGATGTCCGCTCCTCGACTTTGATTTCTAGTTCCTCATTAGCTTTTTGCAGGGCTTCCTGGGCTTCCTTGCGATCGGTGATATCGCGGACGATCGCCACATATTGTTGCAGATCCTGATTGGAAAGGGAAGCGTCTTGGGAAAATCGATCGGAGATGGCCACTTCCAGAATGCGCGAGCTACCATCGGACAATTTGAAAGTTTGTTCGCTACGACTGAGCCACTGCTCTGGCTGAATCCCTAATCCGGGTAGTAATTTGTTTAGGTGAGACCCAATTAGCCCACGAGCCTTTATTCCAAAGACGCTTTCAGCAGCGGGATTAGTCTGACGAATGACACCATTTTCATCCAGCACCACAATAGCATCTAGGGCAATGGTAAATAGCTGTTCTGCGCCCTCTCGTGCCTCGTCCATTGAGACGACTTGCGGTAAACTCGTCCAACAAGCAACGGCCACCCCAATAAAAGCAACTGTCACGAGTAGCACTACCAATAAATTCAAGCCAACAGTAGAGTTAGCATATAATTTGGAGCCAAAAATCCAGCCGACAGCGACGGCGCTGACAATCAGCAAGATCAAAATTACAACCTGAAACGCCACAAAATCTGGCATTTTGCTCTTGCTTCTGTTGCGGTAAAGCCGAATCCACCACGAGGGATGGAAAGGGGCAAAAGCAATGCGACTCATCCCTGCATCCACTGCTAAAACGGCAAGAGGAAATAACAACCCAATGATAAAGTCTTGCCAACCCCAAGCCAAGCCTCCGACTACTAGAACCACCGCATCTACTACGAAAAAGCCCAGCGACCACCAAGGCCACCGAACTTCTGGCTGATCCCGCCGCAGCCACAGTGAGAGATGGAACATCATCAGGCAGACAACTAAGCCAACATTAGTAATCGCCACAAGCCGAGGTACATTTCCCCAAGCTAGACAGATTAAACTGAGAACCAAAATAAAGACCAGCCCAAATCCAAAGACACCCCGTCGGGATACAACTGCGAATGTTGGCGAAATATGCCCATCTACGGCAAGTTGATACAGCATCCGGGGGCAGTTGGAAACTATGGTCGCGCAACTCAGAAGACAGCTTGCGACTACCAGAAAGGTGACAAGGGTGGGCACCCAGGGCCCCCATAATACCTGACAGGCAGCTAATACATTCAAGAATACGTCATCTTTCAGACCAGGAGCAGTAGCCAAGCGCATCAGTACCCAAGAACCTCCCAAAATAACAGGCAGCATCCCCAGTGCGGAAATTTTGAGAAACTGCAAGGTTTTAGTAGGGTTGCGGCTATCGGCTACGAAACTGGCGGCGGAGTCACAGCAGTAGAAGATGTATGTACCAAAGTAAAACCACTTAGCCCAGTCAATAAAGGTGAATTCCGGCCAAATGGCGGGGAAAAAGCCGGGACTGTTTGGGGAAAAAGCTAACCAGATTAGACCATGAATGGAAAAAACGGATAATACGCCGACTGTCGGCAACACAAAAAAGGCGAGCAGAATACTTAAGGCGCGGGTGCCGCTGAATGTCAAAATGAAGGGTAGGAGCGTGAAGGTAATATTTAGTAAGGCTTCAGGACAGCTAAGACCTAAACTATTGAGGTTGACTTTGATTAGTTGGGTCAGTACGATCGCAGAAATTGGCAATGTTGCTACCCAGCTTAAAAAGTATCCGATCGCCACATAGCTTCCCAGACCTGGATAATTTTTCAGTAGTCGCGCGGTATAGTTGGGCGTTCCCCCAGCCATGTCTGGGAAATACTCGCCGATGCGTTTTACCTGTAGGTTCAACATCATACCCATGATGATACCCGGCAACCAGATCAAGATGGCGCTAGGGCCCATGCTTGCCTGGATGACTGTGGCGATGGTAAACCAATTAGCGTGACCGGTGAGACCAAAGCCTGATGTTTCGACGGCACTCAGGCTTCGGGGTAGGCGCATGAGCGATCGTCTATTCAGATTTTCTCTTATCGAAGGCTGAGTTGGTTCTGAGTGGTAGCCGTTTTCTGGCTGGTGTCGGATGTCTGTCGCCATCAATTTTACCTATTATTTTTTGGATGTTGCAGTTGCTACCCGATGTTCAGCTTTATAGATCTAAAAATTTTTTTGTTAAGTATTGTTCCTAGTCTTAAATTTTGGCAAAGCAGCCTTTCCCAGTCAACCAGGAAAATCTATCTCAATCCATCTTCAATATTACATTTTATTTCTGACTTCTGACTTTTGCAAATTTCGCGTTCGTTTAGCCAGACCGTTGAGGCTTCGGCTAAGTCGTTGGGTGTTTAGGGAATTCAGGGATTACATAGAAATTGGCTAGAACTTACGCAACTGTAACATCTCCGTGTACCAGCCCCATAAAATTAGACAATAAATATCGGAAACTCGGCAATTTTTAGTTGCTAAATTAAATATTTTGATAGTAGCCATTGTTTGATTTTATATACTGTTTGACGATTTTTATCCGCTAAAGTTTTGACAGCCAACCCCACACAAATTAAGGGCAAGCAATAGGATTTATTAGAATTATAGCTGGACGGCACTGGCAATATTCTCTCCCGGTTAGTTACTTGATTTCCCTAGAAAATTGCTCAAGTTTCCAACGAATAGCAAACAGTTTTTGTAGGTAATTTGTGCTGGATTTAGTGCGGTAGTTTGTTGCGACTGTCAACTTGTGAGTGATCCGGACTGGTTAAAGTGAGGGGGTGATCACACCCTCACCATGTGCCAGTGGCGTAAGTCCTGTAGTTATTGGTAGGGTGTGCCTCGGCGCAGTTTACAACTACAGATAGTGTAAAAATATAAGCAATGCAGTATAATTCCTGTTCTCCCTTCTTTCCTCTTCCTTCTGACTTAATAACTTACGCAAAAAATGGTTCACTGCGCTATTTGTAGAGTCTCTGTGCGCCGAGGCGCACCCTACAGATAAAGTTTGGGCGTCCAGGAATGTTCCCTCTTCCTTCTTTTTTCTTCGGTCTCAATAAAAAACCCCGGTTTCTTCAAGAAACCGGGGTTTTTTCTACCAACTAAGAGAGGAGTCAAAACTTAACAGGTAGTGGTTGCCGGAATTCTGCATTTCTCGCACAACCCTCTAAACCAAACTACGGGCAAATTCTAGTTGCAACTTCTTTAAAGCTGTCTCATTTCCTCTTCAAGCACCCGAACCAAATCTTGGTTCCCACTGGATCTCGCTACTTCTATGCGGTGCATCAGTTGCTTGTGAATGTTAGCGCGGTGGGTTTCTGCTACTTTTTTTACGTTTTGACGATTTGTGTTCATGGTGGACGTTCCTTATATTAAATTTGGTGTACCTGCTACTTCTCTAATATAGCGCTAAATTCCAAAAAGTATCTAAATTTACAAAAAATTTACAGTTGTTGACCGATCGACCAAACTACTGTATAAGATTGGGCATAAGTCAATAGCGATATCTTGACAATCAAAAAAAAGGCAGAACGCTAGAGCAGTAGAAGGCCGAAAGCTAGAGCAGCAGAAGCCTAGAGCAGCAGAAGGCAGAAAGCAGAAGTAAAAATTCTCCCCATCTCACAACCTTGACTCAAAGGGTAAGTTACTTATGACGTACCCAACATTTACTCCAAACTCAAAACTTGCTTCAGCGCCTCTACCAACTGCTGAAGGTGTGCGAGCTCGTGAGTTGCCATTAGCGAAATCCGAATTCGACTCACGCTTACAGTCGGAGGCCGAATCGCCGGAGCAAAAATACCCATCTCCTTGAGTTTGCTGCCGACTGTTAAAGCGGAGGCTGCATCTTTTAACGGAAGAGTGAAAATTGGGGAGAGGGAATTACTAATTGGTAATTGGTAATTGGTAATCGCGCAATATTTGAAAGTTTCGATATTTTGTCGCAACCGAACTCGGCGTTCTGGTTCTTGCTGTACAATCCTCACAGCTTCCAAAGCAGCCGCGGCATCAGCAGGCGTCAATGCTGTAGTATAAATCCAACTCGCAGCTCGATTACGCAGAAAATCAATTAAAGCAGCAGAGCCCGCAACGTAACCACCTAAACTTCCCAAAGCTTTGCTGAGTGTCCCCACTTGAATCAGGGGTGTTCCCGTACACCCGAAATGTTCTGCACAACCGGCACCGCTAGCACCGAAAACTCCCGTAGCATGAGCTTCATCTACTAATACCATGCAGTTAAAGGTTTCGGCCACAGCTAACAACTGTGGTAGCGGACACAAGTCCCCATCCATGCTAAAGACGCTATCGGTAATAATTAAACACTTGCGATACCTTGCGCGATTTTGCTCTAGCTTGGCTTTTAAATCCTCAAGATTGCAGTGACTGTACTCTAGGGCTGTTGCACCGCTGAGTGTGGCTCCGTTTTTCAGGCTCGAATGGTTGTACTTGTCAGATAATATCAAATCGCGCTTGCCGACAACGGATGCGATCGCCCCTAAATTCGCCAAATATCCCGAACTGAATACTAAAGCATCTTCAGTTTGTTTTAAATTAGCAATAGCTTGTTCTAGCTGTCGGTGCAAATCGCGGTGTCCGCTGACCAACCTCGAACCCGTCGCACCCGTACCAAATTCCTTAGTTGCAGCTATAGCAGCTTCAATTAACCTGTCATCGCCCGCAAGTCCCAGATAATCGTTGCTGGCAAAGTTAATCAGGCTGTGGCCTGCTAACTTTACCACAGGCCCAGGGGAACTTTCGATCGATTGTGGCGATCGATACCAATCGGCACGGCGAACTGTGTCCAGGGCCTTCTCTATCCAAGCGTAAGGGTCTGCGTTCATATTGGAAAGCGATCGGGTAATACGTTATATTAGCTGGTGATAAGTTCCTCCCCATCACAGAAGCATATGCCACTCACTAAAAAATACAGATTAGTCACCCGCAGCGATTTTGACGGTCTTGTCTGTGCCGTTTTGCTCAAAGAACTCGATATGATCGACGAGATTAAATTCGTGCATCCTAAAGATATGCAGGATGGGAAAATCGAAATAACAAATAACGATATTAGCACCAATTTACCCTATGTTGAGGGAGTTCATCTAGCTTTCGATCACCATTTCAGCGAAACTCTTAGACACGAGAAAATCAAAATTAACCACATCATCGATCCCTATGCAGCTTCTGCTGCTAGGGTATTGTACAAATATTATGGAGGCCAAGCAAAGTTTCCTGATATTTCTGAGGCGATGATGACGGCCGTTGACAAATCAGATTCCGCTCAATTTTCCCAAGAAGAGGTTTTGCAGCCGCAAGAATGGGTGCTGTTAAACTTCATAATGGACGCCCGAACGGGGTTGGGAAGGTTTAAAGAATTTACCGTTTCCAATTATCAGTTAATGATGCAGTTAATCGATTACTGCAAATATCATACCATCGACCAAATATTGCAGCTTCCTGATGTAAAGGAAAGAGTAGACCTCTACTTCGAGCAAGAAGAAAAATTTAAAGAGCAAATACAGCGCTGCGCCAAAGTTTATAATAATTTAGTTGTTTTGGATTTGCGTAACGAAGAGGTGATTTATGCAGGGAATCGTTTTGTAATATACGCTTTGTTCCCTGAGTGCAATGTATCGATTCACGTACTTTGGGGACTGAAACAACAAAATACTGTTTTCGCAGTTGGCAAGTCAATCTTTAACAAAACTTCTACAACTAATATTGGGGAGTTAATGTTAAGATATGGCGGTGGTGGCCACCAGAATGCCGGAACTTGTCAGATTGAGAACGATAAAGCTAGTCAAGTTTTGAAAGAGTTAATTGCCCAGATAGAGCAAAATGGTTAAATTGGCTTTATCTTTTTTGCAGTCAGGACTTGAGTCTTTAGATTATTTATTTTAATTTTCAGCACTAAAGTCCTTACTACAAATGGGGATTTTTAGGACTGAAGTCCTTACTGCAAACGGGAGTTTAGTTCTCAAGGTTTTGAGCTGGCGGGTTCTGAACATTGAGATTTTCTGAACTGTTGCCTTTGACGGGTGGCAAATGGTCTACCAAACCCATATCAAAAGCGATATCCGGCAACTCATCAGCGTTATATTTTCCTGGCTCAAACAAGCGCCCGGGAGTAAAACAAGGCTGTTTCAATCGTACCACCTCCCCGGGTGAAAACATTCCCCTAAACATTTTGCGTTCGAGTCCCATAATTTCTGCTCCTAAAACAACTTTCGCATTAATCTTAGCAAGTTTTGAGCGACAGCTTCCCAATTAAATAAATCCGCCGTCTCTCTAGCTTTTTGACCTACCCGAAAACGCATCGGGTCTTCAACAATTTTTCGCAACTGTTCGCGAACAGACTGAATATTTGGCTCGGCCCAATGAGGAGAATTTCGGATTTTTAGATACTCAGTATCGTAACACTTTCCTACGGGAATTAGATCGTAAGCAATGGGATAGCAGTTATCACTCTTGGCGTACTCAGTCGGGCCGCCGTACATAGTCATAGCGACGGGTAAACCTGCTGCAAAGGCATCCAAAATTTTAATTGCAAAACCCTCGCCGCGAAAGGGAGCTAAAAAAGCATCGGCTGACAAGTATAAATCAGCTAGTTCTGCTTTATTATAAAATTTACGGATTATCAAAATTTTTGCCTTTAACTTGCCGAGCTGCTTTTCGATATTGGCGAGATGTTCCACTATAACATCTGGATTATTGCCGCCATCTTTGATTATTAACTCGACGTTAGAATCATCTTTAAACTCTTCCCAAAAAGCTTGAATGGCCAGATCCGTGCCAAATCTATAGAAATCAAAAGAATTGGTCATGTGCAGAATATACTTTACATCTTTTTGGTTTTTTTGCTGCCTGGGCAAATAGAGTTGCGAGATTAAAGGATTGAAACCTAGAGGCATGACTGATACGTTGGTCGCCGGACATCCAGCTTTTATTAAAACGTTTTTAGAATATTGGCTGACGGCTAGTTTGTGAGATAAAGTGTTAACAGCATCGTAAATCCAGTAATCATAATCATCATGGTTTGTGGCGAATTCGTAATTGATAGCAAAAAGTTCTAAGTTGAGATGTCCGTTGAGTTCTTTTAAAAAATAAGGTTTCCAATAATGAGACCATTTGATATGAAATAAATCTGAGGGTGTGGTGTTCATCCACTTCTCTAGCAGGTCGTTTTCTTCTGCTGTGGAATGGCGGCTGAGAGGAGAGGCTATTGTTGAAGGTGCGACCGAAATAGGAATTCCCATTTGGTCTAAAGTTTTCGCCAGGGATAGGGTAATGTCGGTGAAGGAATTAAAGTGTTGAAAGGCAACGTTAAAGTGAACCATATTTATTGGTTATTAGTGCAGGGTAATCGCATCTAAGTTGGTATAAATTGTACTTGACAAATGACAGAAAATGCAGGGTCCAGAGGCAGGGCTGCGGTGGAGACGAGATCGGCGACCAACAAGCAGTTAAACTGGGAATGGACTCCCGGCAGGTATCCCTCACTCAGGCAGATGGAAAAAGGCTGCCGTCAAATCTACCGCTAACGGAACATTGTTGAACGTGCTATCAACCGACTCAAGCAATGGAGTCGGATCGCTATTCGATAGGAGAAGCTGCCTGCCAATTATACAGCCACGATCGCGATCGCCTGCATTCTGTTGTGGTTATAGTTTGAAAACACGCCCTAGGCAATAGTACGTGATGGAGATAAATCAACTAGGTGGAACCCCAGCGATCGTGCTTAGCTGGCTATCAGCATCACACTCAATTTTCATTCCTTAATTTACGAGCTGTGCTTGAATGATGCTGTAAAATGTTTAAAAAATTTCCCTCACCATTATACCTTAATTAATATGCGATCACCTGTAATATCTCTGAGTATTTTTTTATTATTTATATTCTGGGAGCGTTCAAATGGGCCAAATTTTCTGAAAAACTGGCATTTAAGATATTTACCGAAGGCAATGAATCGGTTGCTTTTGGTTGGTAATTTAAAGTTTGAGTAAAACCTTTTGCCATTGATAAGCTGTTGTGCATTTAATTTGTATGTTGAGGGCGGGCTTTCGGGCCCAACCCCTACTCCCCACAAGAGGAAAAATTTATTTTACTATGCAATTTAAATGCGGATTAGCTTAAGCTGTTGTGCATTTAAATTGTATATTTCGAGTCCCGATCAAAAATCGTCAAATCCTCTCCCCCTCTCCTCTTCTCCCCCTCTCCCTCTCTAATACCATAGGCAATCTAGATGCAACACAGCTTAGCACCCATAAAATACAATGGCTACATTGAAATTTATTCGGATTTAACTGTAGTATATTTGGGGTTCAAATTAAGATGCGTTTACCCTGGAGCGTAAAGCCAGGATTAGGCAGCAGTTAAATCTGTCTGCCTATCCTACTTGACTTTTGTGACATTTTCGTAACTTGTCACCAATGGGAAGACCCTGGTAATGAAGATTTGGAGGCTCTGCCTCCAAATTGTTTTCTCCTTTTAATCGAGGCTATGCCTCCTCCAAAATTCGCCCCCGGCAGAGCCTGGGAACGATTGAAATAGTCATTGGTTATGCGTTAATTGCTACTAACTAATAACTAATAACTAATAACTAATTAGCTTTTTTTTACAGCTTCTGGAACACTGAGAACATCGGCAGATACATCGACAGTAAAATCGAACCTACGATACCACCGACGACCACAATCATCAGAGGCTCTAGCATACTCGTAAGTCCTTTTACTGCTTCTTCCACTTCCGTTTCGTAGAAAGCGCCCACTTTCATCAGCATCTTGTCAAGTTCCCCTGTCTCCTCGCCAATTGCCATCATTTGAATGGCCAAAGACGGAAAAACAGCTTGTTCTTGCAAAGCAATACTGATCATGCCGCCGCTTTGAATTTCCTGTCTGGCATATTCGATCGCATTAGATATCGCTTGATTTCCAGCCACATCTCGCACAATTTCCAAAGAATTGAGAATCGGCACGCCCGATCGCGTCAGCGACCCAAAGATCACGCAAAACCGAGCCACAGCCGATTTTTCGATCAAATCTCCAAAAATCGGCAACTTCAGGGCAATCTTATCAATTTGTAGGTGACCCATTGGAGTTTTATAGTACATATCAAAGGCAATTTTGAGCGCTATAATCACCCCAATAACTGTTATCTGTTGGATCGGAGGCCAAGCCGTACAAAATGCACTAATTCCCAACATGATCAGCGTAAAAGTAGGTAACTCGGCACCAATATCCTTAAAGATTTTAGCGAAAGTTGGTAGCAAGAATATGGTCATTGCGAAAAAAATCACGATCGCAATAAACAACACAGTCTTCGGATAAGACATGGCAGAATTAATTTCAGCCTCCGTCTTGTGATTTTTTTCCATCATCACCGCCAGACGGTCTAGGGTTTCATCTAGCACCCCGCCAACTTCTCCTGCCGCCACCATACTGATAAACAGTTGGTCAAAAACATCAGGAAACTTAGCCATCGCCTCTGCCAAGTTTATCCCCTCCTGCACGTCAGCATTCATGCTTCTGAGCGCTCGCTTCAGCTTAGCATTAGAACACTGCTCGTGCAGCACAGAAAGGCATCTCACGATCGCCACCCCTGCATTAAACATAGCCGCAAACTGACGAGCAAAAATAGCCATATCCTTAACAGTAAGACTGGTAAGGTTATATTCAATTTGCTCCTGAATCTTACTGAAATCAAAGCCACCTTTCGGTTTTTGGCGGATAACGTTGGTAGCCACAGCTCACCTCTGAAAATTTATTAAAAGTTATGACTCATCAGTCATCAGTCATTAATTCAGCCTGCGAACTCCTGACTAATGACTGCTGACGGAATTAATGAGCTTTTACCGGGGCGCTACCAACAGGTGCCGGGCCGATCAAGCGTTCGAGTTCGTCAGCCTTAGAAGCCTTGGCCATTGCCGATTCCCAAGTGACTTTACCACTCTTGTAAAGTTCAGCGAGGGCCATTTCCATCGTCCTCATACCCAATTTTGCCCCCATTTGGATTTGAGAGTAAATCATAGGAGTTTTGCCCTCCCGGATCAAGTTAGCCATAGCTGGAGTATTTACCATGATTTCCATAGCGCAGCAGCGGCCGCCCCCAACTTTTATTACCAAATTTTGGCTGCAAATTCCCACCAAAGAGTTAGACACCTGGGCGCGAACTTGGGGTTGTTGAATTGGCGGGAACACGTCCAAAATCCGATCGATCGTTGCAGCCGCCGAATTAGTGTGTAGCGTTCCCATCACCATGTGACCCGTTTCTGCCGCCGAAATTGCCAGACCGATCGTTTCCAAGTCCCGCATTTCCCCCACGAGAATTACATCAGGATCTTCGCGCAAAGCAGCTTTCAGCGCATTAGCAAAGCTCTTAGTATCTTCGCCCTTTTGGCGCTGGTGAAACAAACTCTTGATATTAGGAAACACATATTCGATCGGATCTTCAACTGTTAGAATATGTTCCGCCCGCGTCCGGTTGACCAGATCCAACAACGCCGCCATCGTAGTAGTTTTCCCGGAACCCGTTTGTCCCGTCACCAACAGCATACCCCGGGGTCTTTCCGTCAGATCCCGCAAAATTTGCGGCACGCCTAAAGCATCTGCATTAGGAATCTTAGAAGCCAGAGCCCGCATACAAGCAGCCCAAGCACCCCGCTCCCGGTAGACATTGACGCGAAACCGAGCCAATCCCCGAACGCCGTAAGCGCAGTCGAGTTCCCACTCCATTTCCAACTGCTTGCGCTGCATATTGTTGAGCATTTGGAAAATTAGGATCTGCACTTCCTCAGCAGACAGAATGTCGCCGTATTGAGTCTGAGGAGTTAGTTTACCGCTGACTCGGAAGAATATAGGCGCGCCCGCTTGGATGTGTATGTCCGAACCCCCTTGCTCTACCAGGGACTCCAGTACGTCTTCAATCATCAGACCCATAGATACCTCTCCTCGATCGAATTGATAGTTATTGACCAATCTAGCTCAGTTAACAGTCAACAGTTAACTGCTGAATCAATCCAAAAAGCGTGGCGTCAAGCAGTACGGACAATCCAGCATCTCCGGCTTCAATTGCGCCTGACAAGTTTTGCAGGTAAGTCCCTGCTTGCTTTTTGCTTTCATTTCAGCCTCCAGCCCAGAGTCTGTAAACGTCACCCGCTCGACTTCTTCAAAAGTAGTCGCGCCTTCCCGCACCAATTGCAAGCTGTAAGCCAACAATGTTTTCATCCCTTCTTCTACGGCAGCTTCCTTAATTTGCTCTGTGGGAGCTCCTTGAGTGATCAGAGTTTGAAGCCGCTCAGTATTTTTCAGGAACTCGTAAACCCCTACCCGTCCTTTGTAGCCTATGCCGCCGCACTTCCGACAAAGTTGCTCGCGTTCTGCCAGTTCCTTCCTTTCCTCAAGCGGTATGGTGTTGGCTTTGTAAACAGTTAGATCAATTTCTTGAGAAGGCGACAGACCGTACTTGCCGAGTTCTGCAGCAGTAGGCTGGTAAGGAATGCAGCATTTGTCGCAAACGCGCCGCATCAGACGCTGAGCCAACACGCCCAACAGAGCGGCCGAAACCATGAACGGTTCTACGCCCATTTCTGCCAAACGCGCGACCGCCCCGGCCGCGTCGTTCGTGTGCAGCGTCGTCAGCACCAAGTGTCCCGTCAAAGCCGCTTCCAGAGCAGTTTTGGCTGTTTCCCTGTCCCGCGTTTCCCCCACCAGCATCACGTCAGGGTCTTGCCGCAAAAATGCCCGCAGAATGTTGGAAAAAGTCAAGTCTTTTTCCCGAATTACTTGACATTGGGTAATTCCTGGCAAAGCATATTCGATCGGGTCTTCCGCCGTACTGATATTAACCCCCGGATCGTTCCGTTCCGCCAGAATCGAGTACAGAGTAGTTGACTTGCCCGAACCCGTCGGCCCCGTCACCAAAATCAGTCCGAACGGACGGCTAGCACTCTCTCGCACTAAAGCCAGAGTTTCTTCGTCGGAGATTAACAAACCCAAACCCAACTGAGTGCTGGAACTGTCCAAAATCCGCAGCACGATTTTTTCGCCGTACCGCGAAGGCAAGCAGTTCACCCGGAAATCCACCGTGCGTCCCTCAAACACCCGGCGGATGCGGCCGTCTTGCGCTTGTCGGCGTTCGGCAATATCCATGTTGGAAATAATCTTGAAACGAGCAGTAATCGATGCGACTACCTGCTTGGGAAACCGGAAATACTCTTGCAGCACCCCGTCTTTCCGCATCCGAATCCGCATGAACTCTTCTTGAGGTTCTACGTGGATGTCAGACACCTTTTCCGACAAAGCTTTAGCCAAAATGATATTGACGGCCTTAATTACGGGTGCCGCCTCAGCATCGTCCAATGTGTTAGCGAGGTCTTCTTGATCGGCAGTATCCTCTTCTAGCGAGAGCTCGCCAAAATCTCCCTCCCCTAGATCCATCTTTCTCTGCTTTTCGATTTCAGCTTTTTTAGCTTCCCTCTTAACTTGTTCGTCTTGATAAGCAGAAGTAATGTCCTGATAGTCGTCTGGCGTAATCACCCGTCGCTGCAAAGCCAAGCCGTGAGGCTGTAAAATCCGCCGCAAATCTTCTATGGCGTTGAGGTTGTCGGGATCTACCATTGCCACTAAAACCGCCGCCGGCTCAGTTTCAGTCTTCGCTACTGGTAAAAACCGACCTTGGTGACAAATGTCGATCGAAATCTTCAACGCGTCGAGCATAACTCCGAGTTGCTCGTTAGACATTTCGCTCATCTCCGGGTCAAATGCTTCAACCCCGTAGACTATCTTCCGTTCAAACATCTGCTGCTTCTTGTAAAGTCGCAGCAATTCTGGGGGCAACGGCTGCCCGGTAAGTGCTTCTAATACCTCCGTCAAACGCTTGCCCGACTTCTGGCTTTCAATTTGAGCTTGCTTCACTTGCTCGCCGTTGACGTAACCCGACAGAATCATCTTGGTGAGAGCCGGAGGAAATTGGCTCACAGAAACTATGGATGTGGAGCGCAGCGGGGATGTGCTAGTCATAAAAAACACTCAATAGGTGGGAAACTCAGTCACAAAGAGTGCTGAGAGGAAAACCAACGCGGGGTTTTAACCCCCGTATTCTTTGCTTATGGATCAGCTATCATTTTCTTGCTCAATCCCTATCTCTCAAGTGTAAGCTCGCAGTCCCCTCTAAGCTTCGTCCACAAATTGACGAGATGTTGGAGGGATTTGCCGATCCTTGCAATCAAATCTTGTTCGTTGAGTGCTAGGTTGCTTACTTACCTGATTAACTTGCGGGATACTCTCGTTATAGCGTCAGGGCACATCACTTGGGGGTTCCCCGTACCGGGAGAGAAAAGCGGGGCGGGGTGTGTCCCCCTCCCAGGCTAATTCTATTTTCCCAAATTGTTTGCTCAAATTACAGCGCCCGTGGTGGCGCGGTTAGCTGTACTAAATTAAAGATGAGCTATGTTCTGTGATGATAGCTTTTACGAAAGCCTCGATCGCTCTTTTGAAATATATTTTGATTAATTATCTGCGAGCGGTCACTGCCCGATCGTCGGCTGCATGAGCCCCCAAGGCAAATTTTGAGCAACTCTAGTTTTGGCTCACTAAATATTACTTTGATTCTACCCTGATGTCCGAACCTTTGTGACCTAAGCTTGACGGTTCAAAAATCTTGGGAAGAGGCAAATTAGATATCAATCGTATTTACAGATGAGCACCTCAGCGAAACCAACTAATGTCTCTCATTTGGCTGGCCAAAATTCGAGACTTCAAGCGACTTCGGCGTTATTGAATCAGAAAAACCACAGCCCCAATTCGCATCAAGATTAACAACCTAGTATCTGAGTTACACAAGCACACAGCTAACTACTTAGTCACTCAATACAAATTTCTCTTTCTCCTGACTTGGGAAACTCAGCAAATGCTAAAAAATGCCAGTGTCAGCTTGCGACTAACACAGCCTGACCGACGATAACTTTAAGTTTCTCTCGTTTTAAGTAAAGATTGAAACATCAAGCCTCCTAAGTGGGAAATATTGTAGTAGACTTAACAGCCAAATATACTTATAAAAAGTGTTGTAAATGCGATCGGGTTAATTAAAAATCAGGCAACAACAAACGTTGGGTTTGCCCCATTAATGCCATAATATTATACCTAAATATTTAAACGGGGCTTTGAATATTTTATGGAAAGCTGTGAGGAATGTCTCCAGATCGGGCGAGACTTCCTCTTTTCACATTGTGCCATACACAGTAAATTCGAGTCCTCTAGATTTACCGGGTTAACTGTATCTGCTAGAATTGATAGGGTTCTGTCGCGCAGCTTTTATGATTGACGAGGAAAAACAGCAAGATCAAGATCCTAACTCAACTGGGGAAACCACCCCAGAGGGTTCCCCAATGGCAAGCGAAAATCCGGCGGCATCAGGAAACTCGAACGAATCGGCGGATTGGGAACTCGAACTGGCTCGAGCTTATCAAAGTGCTCAGGGCGATCGTACCCCAGCAAACGCATCGGGGCCTACCGTCACCGGCAGTTCAACCAACAGTCCGACTGCAGACGCGGCGGAGCCTTGGAAGAAGGAACTGGCCCAGGCAAACGATGAAAAAGAGGCTTTAAAAACTCAGTTGCAAGCCGCATCCGCTCAACTAGAAGAACTGAAAAATCAAAATCTCCGCCTAGCAGCAGATTTTGAGAACTTCCGCAGGCGTACCCAAAAGGAAAAAGAAGAGCTAGATTTACAGGCAAGGTGTCTCACCATTAAACCCCTGTTGCCGGTAATTGACAATTTCGAGCGCGCTCGATCGCACATCAAGCCGCAAACCGATGGCGAAATGAACATTCACAAAAGCTACCAAAGCGTTTACAAGCAAATGGTAGACGGCCTCAAGCAAATCGGGGTTTCTCCGATGCGCCCCGAAGGTGAACAGTTTGACCCCAACCTCCACGAAGCTCTGCTGAGCGAGCCAACTGACGAACACGAGGAAGGAACAATTATCCAAGAACTAGAACGCGGCTACATTCTGGGCGATCGCGTCTTGCGGCACGCCAAAGTGAAAGTTGCAGCGGCTGGGCTATCTGTGGTAGCCTCAGATGAAAATCCCGATAGTTCGGAAGGTTAATCGGGATACAAGCTACTGCATTCCTCCAAGTCACTGACCCCCGAATAGAATTCGGGGGTTCCCAGGTGGCAGACTCGCCAACTTCTTAATTAAAGATGACTAAAAGCAGGTCAGCGCTTTCTCCAAAAATTCTGAAAAATGTTTTTACCCGTCTTTAGATATTGCTTTAGGACATCAAGTTTATTTCCTACAAATCTGGTCGGGTGATGCTTGTTTGAACAAGCTGAGTCGTTTTTCCTCCCCCAACCTGTAGTTGGAGGTTTCCAAACATCCCACAAAGTTTTATGAGGCGCTATGGGAAAAATTATTGGAATTGACTTAGGCACAACTAACAGTTGCGTAGCTGTGTTAGAGGGTGGTAAACCCGTCGTGATCGCCAATTCCGAGGGTGGCCGCACAACTCCGAGTATAGTAGGATTCGGCAAGGCGGGCGATCGCTTAGTAGGTCAATTGGCCAAACGGCAAGCTGTAACTAATGCTGTAAATACTGTCTACAGTATCAAACGATTTATCGGACGGCGGTGGGACGACACGGAAGAAGAACGAGCACGGACTCCCTATACCTGCATAAAAGGCAAAGACGATACC
This sequence comes from Microcoleus sp. BR0-C5, assembly GCF_036705045.1. NCBI lineage: Bacteria > Bacillati > Cyanobacteriota > Cyanophyceae > Oscillatoriales > Microcoleaceae > Microcoleus > Microcoleus sp. BR0-C5. The sequence continues at coordinate 47,788 of NZ_JAUBTR010000020.1, read as the reverse complement.
GTTAACGTCCAAATTCGGAACAAGGTTCACACTCCCCAAGAAATCTCGGCAATGGTACTCCAAAAGCTCAAGCAAGATGCTGAAGCTTATTTGGGACAAACTGTTACCCAAGCCGTGATTACAGTGCCAGCCTACTTCACAGACGCCCAACGGCAAGCGACTAAAGACGCCGGTACAATCGCGGGCCTAGAAGTCCTGCGGATCGTCAACGAACCGACAGCGGCAGCCCTTTCCTACGGGCTGGACAAGCAAAATATAGAACAGAAAATCTTGGTCTTTGACCTGGGCGGCGGTACTTTCGACGTTTCGATCCTGCAACTGGGAGACGGAATTTTTGAAGTCAACGCTACCTCCGGTAACAACCATCTCGGAGGAGATGACTTTGACGACTGCATTGTCCAGTGGCTAGTAGAAGCTTTTCGGACTCAAGAAGGCAGTGACCTCTCACAAGACAAAATGGCCTTGCAGCGCCTCCGAGAAGCTGCCGAAAAAGCAAAAATCGAACTCTCAAACCGCGAATCCACCTCAATCAATTTGCCCTTCATCTCTTCTGACGAGAAAGGGCCGAAGCATTTGGAAATGGAACTCTCCAAAGCTCAGTTTGAAAAACTGGTGGCTCATTTGGTGCAAGCGACGATCGATCCGGTGACTCAAGCCCTCAAAGACGCAAGTTTGACCCCCAAAGACATAGACAGAATTATTTTAGTGGGAGGCTCAACCCGGATTCCGGCAGTTCAAAAGGCAATTAGCAAGTATTTTGGGGGCGTTTCTCCCGATAAATCCGTCAATCCCGACGAAGCTGTAGCGGTAGGCGCGGCAATTCAAGCCGGGGTGTTGGGCGGTGAAGTCAAAGACTTGCTGCTGCTCGATGTGACGCCGCTCTCCCTGGGGCTCGAAACCTTGGGCGGGGTGTTCACCAAAGTAATCGAGCGCAATACCACTATTCCTACCAGCCGATCGCAAATGTACAGCACGGCTGCAGACGGGCAAACCTCGGTAGAAATTCACGTGCTCCAAGGCGAGCGGGCATTGGTTAAAGACAATAAAAGTCTCGGCAAGTTCCTGCTCAAAGGCATTCCCCCAGCCCCCCGTGGCGTACCTCAAATCGAAGTTACCTTTGAAATAGATGCCAACGGGATTCTCAAAGTGGCTGCTGAAGACAAGGGAACCGGAAAAGAACAAAGCATCCAAATTTCCAATACAGGGGGATTGAGCGAAACCGAAGTCGAGCGGATGCGACAAGAAGCCGAACTTTACGCCGACGAGGACATCAAGCGCGCTCTACTCGTCGAACTCAAAAATCAAGCTGACTCCCTCGTCTATAATTGTGGTGTAACTTTAAAAACCAACGCGCAACTGCTGAGTGACGAGCTCAAGGCCGAAGCGGAAACAGCCGCAGCAGCCTTGCGGGCAGCGATGACTAACCCTGACATCACAGTCGAGGAACTCACGCCCGCAATCGAATCTTTCAAGCAACTGCTATACTCGCTGGGGACAGCAGTCTACGACCAAGCCCGCAGCGGGGTAGCCCCGTCAGGAGCTGTTGTTGAAAGCGAGATGATGTCAGAAGTAGAATCATCAGAACCAGAAGATGTTCAAGCGGACGACGACAGCATTTTGCTGAAAGAAGAGCTGCTGGTGGCGCCCCAAGCTCCGCCGGAACCAAAGCCGGAACCAAAGCTCGAATCAAAGCCGGAACCAAAGCCGGAATCAAAGCCGGAACCAAAGCCGGAATCAAAGCCGGAGCGACAGTCAAAACGACAGTCAAATCCACAGTCAAATCCACAGTCAAATCCACAGTCAAAACAAAAACAGAAGGTTCCCGAACCTGAAGTTGATGATATGAATCCTTTCCTTTAAAACTGAAAAGCTAAAAATTAAAAGTTAAAAATTAATAATGAGAATTTTTGATTTTTAATCTGTAATTTCAGGAAAGGTCGCCCGTTTCTTTTTCGTACACTTTTTGTTATTTACCTCCAGGCAAGCAGCTCTATGGCCGGTGATTACTATGAAATATTAGGCGTTTCTCGCAGCGCAGACAAAGAAGAAATTAAGCGTGCTTACCGCCGCCTAGCTCGCAAGTACCATCCAGATGTCAACAAAGAATCCGGTGCCGAGGAGCGGTTTAAAGAAATTAACCGCGCCTACGAGGTACTCTCAGAACCCGAAACCCGCGCCCGTTTCGACCGTTTCGGCGAAGCAGGCGTCAGCGGTGCAGGCGCACCTGGGTTCCAAGACTTTGGTGACAGCTTTGCCGATATTTTTGAAAGCTTCTTTCAGGGCTTTCAGGGAGGCGTCGGTGGCCAACAACAGCAAGGTCGCAGGCGCAGCGGGCCGGTGCGCGGAGACGATTTGCGCCTCGATTTGCGGCTGGATTTTCGGGAAGCAGTGTTTGGTGGGGAAAAAGAACTCCGCATCAAGCATCTAGAAACCTGCGAAACTTGCACCGGGACTGGCGCGAAACCGGGAACCCGACCCCAAACTTGCTCGACTTGTACCGGTAGCGGTCAAGTCCGACGCGCTACCCGCACTCCTTTCGGCAGCTTTACTCAAGTTTCAGTTTGCCCCACTTGCAACGGTACCGGGCAAGTGATTGAGGATAAGTGCGAAACTTGCGGCGGCCGGGGCCAGAAAGAAGTGATGAAAAAGCTGAAAATCACCATTCCGGCTGGGGTTGACAACGGTACTCGCTTACGCGTTTCCAATGAAGGGGATGCCGGCAAACTGGGCGGGCCGCCCGGAGATCTGTACGTGTTCTTGGCGGTGAATGAAGACCCGCTATTTAAGCGGGACGGCACTAACGTTAGCTCGGAAGTTAAGATTAGTTATTTGCAAGCAATTTTGGGGTGCCGGTTGGAAGTGGAAACCGTAGACGGGCCGACGGAATTGTTGATTCCTAGCGGAACTCAGGCGAATACTGTTCTGACTCTTGAGAAAAAAGGGGTGCCTCGGTTGGGAAATCCAGTCAGTCGTGGCGATCATTTGATTACGGTGTCTATTGACATTCCGACTAAGGTGACGGCTGAGGAACGGGAGTTGCTGATGCAGCTTGCTAAACTGAAGGGCGATCGTACTGGTAAAGGCGGTTTGGAAGGATTTTTGGGCAATTTGTTTCAGAAATAAGCAAAATTTGACACCCATGGGTGTCAAATTTTCCTCTTTGAGGATTCCCCGGCAATTTGTTTTAGTATCTGTCAAAAAATTGTTTGCAATTGCTCACAAAAATCTCAGGTGGGACGGTTTCTAGGCATTCGGTTTCAGCAGCGCTCAAAAAAGTGAGCGCAATTGCGCTCATTTTTTTGAGAAAGAATAATAGTCTGTGTCCAATTGGACACAAAATTTTAGATTTTCCAGTTTCCAGGCAACTTGTTTAAAAAACTAAGGCTTTCAGGATTAGAGATTGCCAAAAACATTATGAATTCAACATCGAAAATAGAAAGTCCCAAATCCCCAGATGCCAAAATCGATCTGCGTGGTACTCCGTGTCCTCTGAATTTTGTCCGCACTAAACTGCGCTTGGAGCAAATGGCACCGGGTGCTGTTTTGGAGGTGTGGCTGGATGCTGGGGAGCCGATCGAACAAGTGCCCGATAGTCTCAAAATGGAAGGCTACCAGATTCTGGAAACGGAATTTGTCGCGGATGAGCCGGAGTCGGGCTTTTTTTCCATGAAAGTGCAGCGCCCAGAAGACAAGGAAGCAGGATGAGCCTGAATTCACCCTCGATCGTGGGTACTGTAATTGCTGTTCAGGCTAACTTCTACCAAGTGAGGTTAGATCCCGAAGTCTCCATTGACGGGAAAAATGCTCCCCTCGCGGATTCTCCGACTCTCCTGTGCACTCGTCGCACTCGACTCAAAAAAATTGGCCAACAGGTGATGGTGGGCGATCGCGTGGTGGTAGACGAACCGGACTGGACTGAGCGCCGGGGTGTAGTTTCTGAAGTCTTCCCGCGCCAAACAGAACTCAACCGCCCGCCTGTAGCTAATGCCGATCGCATTCTCCTCGTTTTTGCCCTCGCCGAACCCGACTTAGACCCCGCATCATTAACTCGGTTTTTAGTCAAGGCAGAATCTACAGGTTTAGAGGTGAGTTTGTGCCTGAACAAATGCGATTTGGTCACACCCCAGGAGTTGGAACGTTGGCGCGATCGGCTTTCAGGCTGGGGCTACGAACCAATGTTTATTAGCGTCCGCAGCGGTGCAGGAGTTCAGGAAGCCCCCGCTAATGGTCAAAATGAAGTTTCTGCCTCGGAACTGCCTTTCCATGACTTAGTGGAGAAAATAGAACAATCTCTGCTGAGTTCTGAGGATAACCCCGAAGTTTCCAATTCGGTCAAGCCGTTAGATCCGTTAAACCCCGTAGATAGCCCTTTGCCGAACTTGCTTCTAGACCACCTGCAAGGGAAAATAACGGTAATTTGTGGCCCTTCTGGGGTTGGCAAGTCCAGCTTGATCAACCAATTGATCCCGGCGCTGAATCTGCGAGTGAACGCTGTTTCCGGTAAACTCGGCCGCGGGCGCCACACGACTCGCCACGTCGAACTATTTGAACTGCCCGGCGGCGGACTTTTGGCCGATACTCCGGGCTTTAATCAGCCGGCTCTCGAATGCGATCCCTCAGAGTTAGCTGAATATTTCCCAGAAGCGCGCCAGAGGCTGGCTTTGGGTAGCTGCCAGTTTAGCGACTGTTCGCACCGAGACGAGCCTAACTGTGTGGTGCGGGGCGGTTGGGAGCGCTACGAGTATTACTTGCAGTTTCTCGAAGAGGCGATCGTCCGCCAGCAACAAGAGCAAAACTCTAGTAGCGCCGAATCGAGTTTGAAGCAGCAAACCAAGTCGGATGGTACGCAGCATTACGAACCAAAGCTGCAAACTAAAAAATATCGCCGCTCTTCCCGCCGCCTTCAACACCAGTCACTCCAAGATATGTGTCAAGACTTAGAGGAATTGTGAGGAAGTCGCCGCCCATCGCCCGTAGGCACTAGAAAACAGTACCAAGACTTACCCAGAAACCGGGTTTCCTCGACGAAAATACTTGGTTGCACCCCAAGGCCCCGTTCGGAAAACAGGCGTTCTTTAGTCGCGAGTGGGTAAGTCCTGAGTACATTAATAGCTAAAATTAAATGGCCTTAGATTTGTTAAAAAAAGTAGAACAGAAGCAAAAGTTAGCGGGTACTGCAGGAGCAAAAATATTGTGAATATTCAAGAACTGTTTCAAAAAGGCGGCCCCGCCATGTGGCCCCTGTTGCTGTTATCGATTCTATCTTTGAGTACCATTATCGAGCGCTTGTGGTTTTGGGCGAGCCTCCTGAGCAAAGAAAAGCAAATAGTTAACCGCATTCTGGAAGCGGCTCGCAGCGATTGGGGGGTGGCTAACGAGATGGCCAGACAAGCTAACCGGCAGCCGATCGGGCGATTTCTTTCTGCACCCCTGCGGCTCTACAATCCCGAACCAGATTTGTTTCGACTCGCACTCGAAGCAGCAGCCGATGAAGAGTTGGCTTCGATGCGGCGCGGTGACAAAATCTTAGAAGCTACGATCGCTCTGGCGCCTTTGCTGGGCTTGCTGGGAACAGTTTTGGGCTTGATTAACTCGCTCAGTTCCATCCGTCTGGGCGACATCGGCACGGCGGCAACAACTGGCGTAACTTTGGGGATTAGCGAGGCGCTGATCACGACTGCTAGTGGGATGGTAGTAGCAATTTTTACCTTGGTGTTTTATCGGATATTTCAAGCTTTTTTGTTCAACCAGGCAAAAATATTTCGCAAAGCGGGAAATGAACTGGAATTGCTTTACAGGCAATACTGGCCTGCTGCTAATGCTAAGGGTCGAGCACCCGGTGCAGAATACAGCAATTCTTCTTTTGGTTCCGATGGTTTGAACAGGCGTTCTCTCAATTCTCAAGAACCGGGAGAACGGAATAGGGAGCCGAAATTGAAAGGTTCCGATCCGGCTGAAGATTCACCTTCTAATAATTAAAACTCCTGAGAACTGATGAAGATTAATCTAGATACTCCTGCTGAAGAGGCTCGGATTGAACTGGTGCCTTTAATTGACGTGATCTTTTGCATTCTGACGTTTTTTCTCCTGGCGGCTTTGCAACTGACTCGCCAGCAAGCCATTAATGTCGATTTGCCTAAAGCGAAGACTGGACAAACGCAGATGCGAGAGATGCTGATTGTCAGCATTGATGATTTCGGGCAAACTTATATCGACCAATTGCCTGTTAATTACCAACAGCTCGATCGAGTTTTAAAGAGTTTTCAAAGCCAAAACCCTGCGGGGTTGATGGTGCTGTACGCTCCTCAAAATGCGAGATATGCCAAAGTTGTCGAGGTTTTAGACAAATTGAGAGAGGTAGGGGGCGATAGAGTTGCCCTGGCAACTCTTCCTAGTTCGGCTCCCTCCCCATTGCCTAATCCCTCGCTTCCCAATTCTGGCATTCCTGCGGCACCTGCGATCGGCAATTCCGGTCAACCTCTGCCGTCTCCGGTGCCTCCGGGGCAGCAACAGTTCAACCCCAATCAGTTTCAATCGCCTCTCCCCGCTCCCGGTCAGCAGCAGTTCAATCCCAATCAGTTTCAATCTCCTCTCCCCGCTCCACAGCAGCCTAGTAACTTCGGGGCAAATCAGGGCATTCCTCCTGTTTCGCCTGCACCCGCTGCTCCCAATTTCCGACCCGGAGTCGCCACTCCACCGCAGGATGGCGGGCCCTCAAATTAGTCAGAAGGAAGAAGGGAGAAGGAAGAAGGAAGAAGGAAGAAGGAAGAAGGAAGAAGGAAGAAGGGAGAACAAAGAAATAGAAATTCTCCCCATCTCCCCATCTGCCCCTCTCCCTATCTTCCGCTCTCCTCATCTTCCACTCTCCTCATCTCCTCATCTCCCCCTCTCCCCCTCTCCCCATCTCCTCATCTCCCCATCTCCCCCTCTCCTCATCTCCCCCTCTCCCCATCTCCCCCTCTTCTCCTCTCCCCTTCTCCCCCTCGCGGAGATTCTCTCCGCCGGATTTGGTATAAAGGGCTTCAATTCTTTTGGTTCGTACTGAGCCTTTTTTCTCTTGACAAGTAGATAGACTTGTATATGCCTGCGGAAGGAACTTTTGCAGACCTCTCGCCATCTCTATCGCTAAGTAAGCTATTTCTTAGGATATAGGGTAATTTTGTCAAATGATTGTTACCTTTTGTAATATAGACTAAAGCCAGATGGGCCATCGGGCATCCCGAAACCAACGGTCGATCGCTGAAACAACTTACAAATCTGGTTAATCCAGGTGTTCACTTTTAAGTCACCTTTACTTACAGAGGAGTCAAAGTCATGAGCCAACCAGCAGAATTGTCTTTGGAACAGCAATTTAGCCTGTGTTCCTTCAAAACACAGGTAAGTGACATGAGCCGTGAACAAGCTCAGGAGTTTTTGGTCAAGCTTTACGAGCAAATGATGCTACGAGAAACCATGTACCGCCATTTTCTGAAACACCATTGGGGTTTAGAACCTAACCCAGGCGTTGAGTAACCAAGAGTCGCAGTCGGCGACCTCCGTCTCTTACTCTCTTCCCTCAGGCGGAAAGGAGTTGGGGGTGATGGGGCGTCACTCGAAGGCAGAAGGTAGAAGGCATCTGTACAGACGTGAGGAAAATTTGACAATTCCTTTGTGGATTTCACTGAATGTGGAAGTCGAGGTAAGCAGTTTGTCGATCGACACCACCGGAAAGCGCAAAGATAATTTATCGCGCCTCGACTCGAAAATTGGATAACTCTTAATAAAAAAGGTTAATTTTTTAACCACTTAAAATTTTTAACAAATTCTATATATTTGTGTTTATTTGCAGCGGATGAGGTTTGACAATAATGGCGATAGTCGGACATCTGAGCGGGATCTCCGACTAGCAAAACCTTTAGTTTTCACATCAATCCCTAGAACTGGCAACTGTGGACTCTAGAAAGAGTTATTCCGGCTGACGTTCCAGAGTCGCCTCCATTGTACTCGTCAAGTAATGACCAGACATGATGCCACTAGATTGGTAGTAGCGGTTGTCATCAACCCGGTGAAGGGTATCAAAACCCGTCCTCCGCTGGCGTTCATCTCCCAAAACCCAATAACGCTGGACGATCGACTGGGGAGCAATCCAACCTTCGCCCTCGACGCGGGCGAGTTCGCTGTGTTGGAGTACAAAAGTATACTGCCGTTCATCGCTGTTGAGGTGTCCTCGGTACTGCAAAATAATCTCTTCGCGATCGCCTCCAGGAAATACGAGCTTGGTCACCATACTGAACCAATCTGTTCGGTTCCAGCTCACTAAAGTTTTGCCTTTAACCGTAATTGGCACGCCATTGCGCTCAATCCAGCTTCCTTCGAGCGTCCATTGGCCAGATTCCATTAAAAACGTGTGAGCCACAGTGCTGTTCCTATGCTTTTCCTGCTGGCTACAATGCTGGTGCAACAACGCACAGCCGTTGTCCCTCAGACTCTATGCTATCACGCCCAACTGTGCCAACAAGAGTTAATTTCTCCTAAAAGTACCGATGTCCGGGCACCAGTAACTTGAGGCAGATTGCCGGGAATGCCCCGAACCCGCCATGCGGCTAAAACCGCGAAAGCGATCGCCTCTTTAAAATCTACATTCAAGCCTGCCTCAGAAGTAGTCAACACTTGCACTGGATGCAATTGAGATTGCAATCGGCGTTTTAAGTAGAGATTGTGGCTGCCGCCCCCGCATAGTAAAACTCGATCAGGCATAGCCGGTAAAAAAGTTTGGTAACTGTGAACGATCGAGGCAACAGTCAGTTCTGTCAGAGTAGCCAGCACGTCAGCAGGACTGAGGTTGTAACCTTCGGCCTCGACCAAACACCTGTCAAAATAGTCTACACCAAATAGCTCTCGCCCCGTTGATTTCGGAGGTGGTTGGCGGAAGAACTCTGATGCGAGCCAATCCTCGACTAAAGATTGACAGGGAGTGCCCGATGCCGCCCAAGCTCCACCTTCGTCGATCGTCTTAGTGCCGCCTGAGAAGTGCTGTACTGCCAAATCTAACAGGGAATTCGCCGGGCCTGTATCCCAGCCCGATATGCCCTCCCCAAGACTGAAAATCTCAGACTCGTCATTTTTTCCCCCTTTTCCCCTGGCCGGAAGATAGGTAACATTGCCAATTCCCCCTAGATTTTGGATGCAGAGGCTGATGTTGGGTTCCGCCAGCAGGCAGGCATCAACTATTGACACTAAGGGTGCTCCTTGACCCCCGGCAGCAATGTCTGCCGATCGAAAGTTACTCACCGTAGTAATTCCTGTCAATTCCGCAATTAGCGCGCCCCGCCCGAGTTGCAAGCTGTAGCCCATTAACGCACCGGCGCTGTCTTTCTGGGCTTTCCCTGCAGGTCGGTGGTAGACGGTTTGACCGTGAGAGCCGATTAATTCTGCTTTATCATATTCTGCTTGAATTGTCAAGGCAGCCGTGGCAAATTCTTGGGCGATGGCATCATCTAATTGGGCTAGTTCAGCCATTGACAAAGCTGAGCCACTGCAAACCGAGAGAATTTGCGATCGCAAATTAGCAGGATAAGGGAAAGTGTTGCCGGCCACCAATTGCACTTTCAAGTCTGTTTGGGAACCGACCACATCCACCAAAGCAGCATCAATGCCATCCACCGACGTGCCGCTGATCAAACCGATAACGCGGGTCATTCAATTTTAGATTTTAGATTTTAGATTTTTCGATTTTAGATAGTCGGGTGTGATCGGGCGATCGAATATTATTTGAGGTCGATCGTTACGATCACCACAGTAATATTATCGCGTCCACCTTTATCCTTCGCTGCTTGAATTAAAGCATTTGCAGCGCCCTCGCAGGCGCGAATCGACTTCAGAGGCGAAGCTATCAAAGGATCGGAAAGTTCTTCAGTCAAGCCATCGCTGCAGAGCAGCAAGCGATCCCCAGGCTGCACGTCCACCGGCAAAATATCTATCTCCCGCAAATCATCGCGGCCCAAACACTGGGACAAAACGTGACGCCAAGGATGACTGCGAGCTTGGTCAGGAGTTAGGGCCTTTCTTTTCACAGCCTGAGCCACCCAAGTCTGGTCTTCAGTAATCTGTTCCAAGCGAGAGCCGTGCAGTCGGTACAAGCGAGAGTCCCCGATATTAGCGCACCAGGGTCGGCCCTCATCCCTAAACATTAGAACCACAGCCGTAGTTCCCATATCAGCACGCTCAGGGTGGTCGAGCTGATCCGTCAAAATTGCTTGATTGGCAATTAAAAAAGCCTTTTCCAACAACACCGGAGAATCCTCTGGCCCTTCCCAATGTTCGAGCAAATAAGATTGAATCGCCTGAGTCGCAATCCGGCTGGCTTCTTGACCTCCGGCGTGTCCTCCCATTCCATCGGCCACTATGAAAAATCGCCCGTCAGAGTCTATGTAGTACGAATCCTGATTTACGGAACGAACTAGCCCTGTGTCTGTCTTACCTGCGAAAGAGCGTTTCATAGATTGGGTGATTGGACTCATCGAACTTGAAAGCTTGATTTAATGGGGTGCAATTTTTTATTCCAAAACTTAAATTGCGAACGGGCTTGAAATTCTGCAGCCCGCGAGCGCGAGTTTTGGAAAAATTGCACTTCCTTGACCTGCTACACAAAACTTGGCTAAACTTATTTAAGTCTCACCATTCAATCAGAATTACTTCTGAAGGGTCTGCTTCCTGTTTCATCCAAGGGAGTCGGCTCGCAACTTGTCCACAGGCGTTAATTCGGGCGGAGCAACGCCCTAATTTAATTAATCTTAGTTGAAGCTTTTAGCCATGAGTCATCCACTATTTTCAACCAATTTAACGAAACGTGGACTCCCGTTCGACCTTGTAACAGGCTGGTCAGTTTTGACTTGCACGCTCGGTTTACAAACCAGATAATTAAGCCTTTTTTAGGCATTTGTGTAATCATACGGCCCAGAATGTTAATCAGTCAAGTTAAGTATCAATACTCCCGACAGTTTTTGGAACGAGACTACAAGCTTACGCGGCGCAAGGATCATAAATAAAGTCCAATTAAATGCAACGAGCGGGGTGGATCTGACATTGATTTAATTATCCACAGGGGCTGCGAAGTCCTACAGAATAAGCCATTGGGCCATATGAAAACTGTCCGGACTATTGAAGTATGACCAACTTTTGTAAACTTTTGGGCAATTTAGTCCATCTCATATTGTAGATCGTATGATGGTAATCCCATCTTAAAATTTCGGTAAGTAAATCCAGTAAATTCAGCAGCACCTGCAAAAAAAACTGGATTTATACCCAAAATCAGAGGTTTTGCTGGCGATAAACCTAGGCAGCAACCGGGTTTTTCGCATTAAAGGGCGTAAGTGTCGTAAATTGCAGCAATCTGTGTTCAGCCAGCCAAAACTTAACATTCGATGTCAAATTTTGGCTGGCGAGAAATCTCAAACCTGAAATTTCAAATCCCAAATTGCCCCATTATGACATCCTGTCTAAACGATCGATCCGCTTGAACAAACGCAGCATAGCAAACCCTGCACCCGCCGCCAGCACTGCCACAGCGACAGCCGGCCAGACTTGATTGCTGACAAACAAAATTGTCGCCGACAAAGTAAAAGCACTCATCAGCAAAGCATAATTCGTGCCCATTTGAGCACTGCTCATGCGGCGGAGCAAACGCTCTGTTTCGGCAGAACGGACGCGAATCCGCAAATCTCCCTGTTCGAGTTTATCAATAGTCTCCTCAATCCGGCGGGGCAAACCCAAAGCACTCGAACTCACCTGAGCCGCCTGACGGCCGATTTCGTTAAAAATGCTGCTACTGGTATCATGGCCATTTCCATTAGTCATAAGCTGCATGGCAAAAGGTTGTGCCACCTCCATAAAGTTGAACTCGGGATCTAAACCTCGGCCCACCCCTTCGATGGTGGAAAAAGCTCGCATTACAAAAGTAAAAGTAGCTGGGAAGCGAAAAGGTTGATTGTAGGCAATATCGTAAAGGTCGTCGGTAATCGCGCTCACAGACTGATTTTCAAAAGGCTTGTCCATGAAGTTATCCAGCATATACTGGATGCTGCGGCGCACCGGACTCATATCACCCGTAGGCACCAAAGCTCCCAAATTGATCAGAGAATCCATAATCCGCTGTCCATCCTTGGAAGCAATGCCGTAGAGCGTCTCCATCAGTCCTTCGCGGACGTTGGACTGGATTTGTCCCATCATGCCAAAATCGTAGAAAATCAGACAACCGTCAGCACTAACAGCGATGTTGCCGGGGTGTGGGTCAGCGTGGAAAAAGCCGTCGTTGAGCAACTGTCGCAAATAAGCTTTTGCGCCCAACTGAGCGATTAATTTACGGTCGATACCGGCCGCTTCCAAAGCTTCGTAGTGGCTGATTTTTATCCCTGGCAGGTATTCCAAAGTCAGCACTCGCGGAGCCGCATACCGCCAATAAACCCTCGGCACCCGCACCCAGTCACAGTTGCTAAAATTGCGGCGAAAAGTATCAGCATTGCGGCCTTCATGGAGATAGTCAATTTCCAGCCACAGAATGCGACAGCATTCCTCATAAATCCCCATCCAATCTCGGCCGCGGCCCCACTTAGGATGGTTTTGAAAATAGCGGGCAATTCCCTTAAGAATTTGCAAATCGATCTCGAACAGCTTCCGCAGTCCAGGTCGCTGCACCTTGACGACCACTTCCGGGCCCGAATGCAGTTGAGCTTTGTGTACCTGACCCAGACTGGCAGCGGCCAGGGGCACTGGATCAAAGCTGCGGTAGAGTTCTTGAACTGTCTTGCCCAAATCTTGCTCGACAATTACCTCCAACTGCTCGTAGCTGAAAGCAGGCACTTTATCTTGCAGCTTAGAAAGTTCCTCGACAAACTCTGCGGGGAACAAATCGGCGCGGGTAGAAAATAACTGCCCCACTTTAATGAAAGTTGGCCCCAAATCCAAGAGTGTTTCTCGAACCCAGATAGCTTGAAAGCGGCGTCTGGCAACTTTCTTTTCTTCAGTCACGCCTCCCCAGTAGCTCCAATTTTTGCTGTCGAGCCAGAGGGAAGCCAGCCAGAGTAAGACAAAAGCCCAAATGTCGAAGAAGCGCCGCTTCCGGGAGTATTTTTCGCGATTCCAGCGATAAGCTTTACTTTTGTAAGATTTACCAGAAGCAGTTTTTGGCTCATCGCCTTCGCCAGTGAGCTTGGGGGAGCGCTGGCGATTAACAGAGTCATCAAGGAGAGCAGACACTTGGGTTCCCAAATTGCTTATTTTATGTTGTTGCTTTGATTGAAAGTAGGAGCGCAGGAGCGCAAAGCAGTGCGCTCACGTAGTAAATAATAGTTGTGGTCGAATTGATCGCTAGGGCAAACTGCTGCGGTAGCGCTGCAATTCCGATCGCACCAGAGCCACTTCGGCGCGCAGCTCGTCAATAGTCGCTTGCAAATCAGCGGGATGGATGTCTTGAATAGTGGTCGTGCTTGCAGTGCCTGTTCTGGTCTGCATCGCCTCATCCGAAGCTCGATTTGCCCGTTCCACAACTCGATCGGTGAACTGCCGCAGGCGTTCTCTTTGTTCTGCGTCAAATTTGCCGAGTTCAGAGAAAGCGTTGGTTGCTGCGCTTTCTAATTGCTCGTACAGTGCTTCGGCAAGTGCTCTGCCTACAAAAAAAGCATGAACTGGGGGTTTACTCATAAAAAATCTCTGTGCGCTTCCGCAACAAATTATAACTTGCTTGTCCCCGATGATGCTTGCTCCCAAAGGAAGGAATTTTGGGGGAATTGACACTCCCTCCCCGAGTGTCGGAGATGGGATTCTTGAGATTTAGAACAGTCTGACGCGCCACGGCTTAGCCCAAAAGCCTCGCTGACACTGGCTCAAGTTCGAGGTTGGGGTTGCTTTGTACCAAAATGTTTGCAGCTTGGCAGTATTAATACGCGACTTAACAGAACCTCCGCGCCGCGCACATATTCTAACATAATTTAAATCAAAATAGGAAACCGTCCTGCATTTTTTGGCGGCCATTTGGATTGCAGAGGGAATAGGAAATATTCGATCAACTCTGACGGCGACTGTTGGGATTTTCAGATTCGACGGATGTTTTTGGAAGATAGTCCTTGGCTAGGTAGGGCCTTATTATCTCAACTACTGAGCGGATATTTGCTGACTCCTAAAACCAAGTATTTGTCCGCACTTTGAACCAACAAAAACCATACTAATTTGTCGCAGGTTCGGGAAAAGGCACTGTGGGATCGGCCACAGGGGGTGGTGAATCAGGTGCGATCAAACTCTCTGAATTGTTGCCACTGGGGCTTGGTATCGCAGGCTCAGGGGATCGCTCGATCGGCGACGCTATTACTGGCGACGGGGATTCCGACGGCGGCAGGGTTTCAGCGCTAGCACTCTCAGGGGCAGGCGGGGCGGGTGCGGCGGGCGGTTCTGGTGGCAGGGGCGCAACTTCCGGTACCGATGCGGCTTCTGGTTGGGGCTCTGGCTCGATTTCGGTTTGAAGCTCTGGAATGGGGGACTCAGAAGGCTCCTCGGCGGGTTCGGGCGTCTGGGATGGCTCCGGTTGGGCTTCGGGCTCTGGGGCGGGAGTTTCCTGGTTTGGGGACTCAGAGGGTTCGGCGCTAGTTTCTGAGGGCTCGATTTGTTCGGGAATGTTGCTGGTGTCTAAGGGGGGTTTGGGGAGCTTGTTGAGTTCGATCGGGTAGAGAGGGCTGCTTTCGACAGAGGGCTGCCCGAACATCGGCCCTGACAAATCGCGGGATTTGAGCAAATCTTCGAGAGATGGGAAGGATTCAATTTTGGGACGATTGCTGAGACTGGTGCTGTTGTAGTGCCATGCTAGGTCAAAACCCATCCAGCCTGCAATTGCAGCCGTTACGACAAACGCCAGAAAAGTCAACTGCGGCGGGGGAGGTGCGGGCAATCGCAGACTTTGCTTGCCTTTTCTTTTTACTGATACTCGCTCGGTTTCTTGCAGCATGGTGAGCCAATTTTCCACTGTCTGAGGGCGGTTGTGGGGGTCGATTTCGAGTCCCTGAAGGATGGCTCGCTCGATTCGGGGGCTGAGGTTGGGCTGAAATTGCCGTAACTCAGTCAGGGGAATACGATCGCGCAGGGGTGCTGCTACGGGCGCCACGCCGGAGAGTAAGTAGTAGAGGGTGGCTGCGATCGCGTAGATGTCAGTGGCCGGTGTACATTTACCGTCATAGAGGTATTGTTCGATCGGCGCGTACCCAGGGGAGAGCCAGTTAGTGTGGGTTTGTTTGGTGCCGGCGGTAAAGCCGCGGGGAATTCCGAAATCTATTAACATTACTACGTGAGAATCAGCTCGCCGGATAATATTTTCTGGCTTGATATCTCCGTGCAGCAATCCGCTGTGATGAACTGTACTTACGGCTGAGGCTATTTGCCGAATATAGTGCAGGGCCTGGGCTTCTGGCAGTGGCTGATCGGTTTCCACTATTTGGGCGAGAGTTTGGCCCGGAATGTAGTCCATTGCAATAAAAGACTGTCCGGCTTCTTCAAAAAAGTCGATTACCCTGACTATGTTGGGATGCTGACACCGCGATCGGCGTTGGGCTTCGGCAATAAACTGCTGCTGAAATTGGGCAGATTCTGGGTGTTGGCGCAGACTTTCGTTGAGGGTTTTGAGTACGACGGTTTGGTTTAAATGGGTGTGGATAGCTCGGTAAGTGATGCCGAACCCTCCTATGCCTAAAGTCGCGTTAATTGTGTATTTGCCCTGTTGCAGGACTGTTGCTGGCGCTAAGTTCATCTTCAGTTGATGCCGTTTCCCAAACTATGCTACCGCCTTTGGGTTATTTCGCAGAGTTAGGGGTGAGGTTTGATCGATCGGCGCCCTAGTTTGAGCTTTAGCTCTGCTATATCTTTAATCTTGGCATCCCCACGTCATTTTATCTGTAGTAGCTATTGTGAAACTTAACGCTCCGGCTTTCCAATAATAAAAATCCCGCTCTTGTGGAACGGGAAAGCCATCAGGGTGCATCTATAATATCTGACTCTAACTTATGGGGGGTACAACCCCTCATTGCTTTAACAAGTCTTTAAAATTAGCCGATTTTTGTAAATATTTAGGTTTTATGTTGACTTATGAGCAATCTTATGATTTATAAGATTGCCGGATGGCGAGCTTGAGCTTGGGGTATTGACACACTCAGGTCTGAAGAGACGCTCGATTCTTGAATAGACTAGGGGAGAAAGCAATTCTTGCAATCTGGCTGCGATCGCTTCAGTTGAGGCGAACTGGTACATTCCGATGGCGAATACGATCTGGATGTATAATACATCGTTTTCCCCTGTTGCTCCCAGAGTCAATCGATTTTAGATTATAGATTAAAGAATTGAAGCATTGACTTGCGCGAGATAAATACGTTCGGCAAGTTTCATCGGATACAGGTTTTTTATTTCTGGGTCCTGAGTCTGCTTTCGGAATGAATCACGTGGCGGGTATCCTGGATGCTTGATTGTCACACCTTACAGACCTGATTACCTTTTTGGCTCAGATGAAGTTCAGGCGAGCGGCATAAAATGAGAAAGAGGCATCGTATCGGGCTTAATCTTGAGATTGCACATGGCTCAAACCTTGTAAATAAAAAGGCTGTAAGCATTCTCCAGACATTTGTAGCCCATAGCCATCAATGCTTCAATCGCTGTTCGCGTTACACAGCAAGGCCAGGAGGCAAGCTCAAGTTCTGCGAAGGGGGGAACTTGAGCTTAAGTTGTCACAAAGGGGGTATTCCTAGTAACGAGAAGCGATCGATTAGCAATGAGCAAATTAGTAATTACTTATTCTTTGGTTTGAAAATGTCTGTTAAACAATCACATTACGAGACTTTACTAGCAGAGTACAGCGAATCTTCTGCCGCGATCGCCCTGCTGAAAAAATATCGGGTTTACATGGAAATGATTCCGAGTATCCGCCGCGCCCATGAGAGTTTAATCACAATTCCTTTGCCAATTGCCCGCTTGCGAGACGGGGTTTCTTATGCCGGAAGCAGCGGCACTAGCATATCGCCGGGACAGGCAGTTTGTTTGCCGTGCGATTTGGCGATTTTGATGTGCGATCCTGAATGGAAAGTTAAAATTGGAGTGGAAATTTTGATTTTCATTCATCGTCCGGGCGAAGAGTTTTCTGAGTTGCTCGGCCGCTGGCGACAGTCTCAGGTTTGGCTGGATAAAGGTTACGAATGGGTGATGCCGCACCGCTACAGACATATTTACAGCGATGAAGCTGAGGCTGTTCATCCGCTATTTGTTTTGTTTGAGGAAACGCCGGAACTGATTCAACGGGGTTTGATGGCGGCTGGTTTGCCGTTTGTGGTGGAAAGTTTCGACTCCTCGATTGAGGAAGTAGAGGAGGAAGAGTTTCTCGGTAGCGGGGAACTGGGAAGTATTGGTGAAGAGAGTTTTGATTTGTAGGGTGGGTGCGCCTATAGCCATCCTATTGCTTGAACTAAAGTAGATTTTTTTTAACAAACCGCAGAGGGCGCAGAGGGCGTAGAGAAAGAGAAAAGAGAGAAATATTGATGTTTTTGAATCCCGAATCGGGTTGTTATATGCAGATATTCAAAAATATTTGGGGTGAGGAAAGGAATGTTTATGCTCCCCCTAGATTCAGGCAGGGCGGTTTCATTCTCACCAAAAACATGAATTTTGACTCTTGTAGTGCTACCCCTACTCCCCGTGCCTACCCTCCCCATCCACGATTTGCTCGTGTTTCAGAGATTGGGGCAGCCACTCTTTGCTGCCCCTACAAGAGAATGAAACAGCCCTGCTAGATTCAGGGAGTAACTCTAAAATCTACAATCTAAAATCGAATGACCCATCTAGCTGGGCCGGAAATGTTAGCTTTCATCCTGGCTGCGTCGCCTAATGTAAAGGTGTGGGTTGAGATTTTACCCTCCAGCATGATATCATCAGCCTGTTCTATTTGGTTTGTTAATTAGATTGGCTTTTAAGAGATAATTTACTAAATTAACTGCCGACAACGCAGAAACTACAGAGGGGAGAGAAAGAGCAAAGTAGAAATTTATTGATATGAGTATAATTTTCTATTAAACTGGAGCTATTGAAATGAGATTGTTAAAACCCTGGCGTTTATTTTTATTAAGTATAGTTTTTGGGATGGCTGTAATATTATCAAATTGCGGCCCTCCTTCAAACACGGTTAGCAATAATTCTCCAATTCCGACAACTCCTGCTGCGGTTCCGGCTGGGGCTTTAGTTTACGGTGCAGGCGGGCCGCCGATAAATCTGGAACCGGGAAATATTACTGATGGTAATTCGGTGATTGTTATCGACCAAATTTACAATCGCTTGACTGATTTCAAACCGGGAACTGTGGAACTTGAGCCGAGTCTCGCTACTGAATGGTCAAGTTCTAAAGATGGTAAAACTTGGACTTTTAAGTTGCGTTCTGGGGTAAAGTTTCACGACGGTACGGATTTTGACGCGGAAGCTGTTAAGTTTAATGTGGATCGCTGGTGGGATGCAAACAATCCTAACGGTTTTCGAGAAGCGGGCAAGAATTATTCGATTTGGAAAAATTTATTTGGCGGGTTTAAGGGAGAAAAAGATTCTTTAGTAAAAGATGTGGCGGTTGTTGATAAGTCTACAATTAAATTTGTTTTGAATCGACCTTTTGCGGCTTTTCCGTCGGCGATTGGGTCTGGTTATTTCGGGATGGCGAGTCCGGCGGCGGTGAAAAAAGCGGGTGCTAAGTACGGCACTCCGGGGTCGCTGGCGGTGGGTACGGGGCCTTTTGTGTTTCAGGAATGGCGATCGGGCGATCGCATTGTTTTGGAGAAAAATCCGAATTATTGGAAAACAGGCACGCCAAAAGTCAATCAATTGGTAATTCGTTTTGTTGATGATCCGGCGGCGAGACTGGCTCAGTTGCGAGCAGGACAACTTGATTTTACGGTGGATTTAACGCCGGATCAACTGAAAGAAGTTCAGGGAGATTCTAATTTAGAAGCTGTTGTGCGACCTTCTTTTAATGTCGGTTATTTAGGGTTAAATCCGAGTTACGAACCTTTGTCGAAACCGGAAGTCAGGCGGGCGATCGCCCAAACAATTAACAAGCAAGCAATTGTCAAAGCTTTCTGGGGAGAACTCGGAAAACATGATTCGCAATTTATCCCGCCTGCGCTGAATTGGGCGGCGTCCGATCGAGTTAAAGATTATGAATTTAACCCGCAGCAAGCTAAAGCAATGCTCGCGAAAGCCGGTTATCCGAACGGTTTTGATTTGGATTTGTGGTATATGCCCGTCAGCCGTCCGTATTTTCCGACGCCGAAGCCGATTGCTGAGGCTTTGGCGGCGGATTTGAGCGCGATCGGGATTCGGGTAAAATTGCTGACAAAGGATTGGTCTGCTTATTTAGCCGATCGGCTAAAACCTCCCGGCTTTCAATCTTTTATGATGGGTTGGACGGGAGATTATGGCGATCCAGACAATTTTTATTATCCTCACTTTGGGCCTGGTTCCACGGGGGATTTGGGAAATTGGAAAAATCCCAAAGTTTTGGAACTTTTGGATAAAGCGAGGGCGAGTGGAGATAAAGCAGCTAGAGGGAAAATTTATGCGGAAGTTAGCGAGATTCTGCATGGGGAGGCTGTCCGTTTGCCGATCGTACATTCGCAGCCGCTTTTAGGCAAACGCAAGAATATTCAAGGTTGGATTCCGAGTCCTTTGGGGTCGGAGTCTTTTGAGGAAGTGAGCAAAAATTGAGAGTTTAGATCGAGACACCTCTCCTCGGTTATCATACTTTGCATGAATTTACCTTAACAAACTGTATGGAGAGCAATCAGCAACCTGCAAATCATCAGCCACAAATTATTTTGATTACCGGGAACATGGCTGCCGGAAAATCAAGTGTGGCCCAATCACTTGCCGAACGGTTGCCCAAAAGTGTCCACCTTCGCGGCGATATCTTTCGTCGCATGATTGTGAATGGACAGGCCCAAATGGCGTTAAATTTGTCAGCAGAGGCATATCAGCAGCTTCAACTGCGGTATCACCTGGCAGCAATGGCAGCGCGACACTATCTCCAGGCTGGTTTTACGGTCGTTTATCAAGACATTATCATTGGTTCGGCACTGGCTGAGGTACTTGCCACTTTCCACGATGTGCCGTTGTCCGCGATCGTTCTGTGTCCGAAGGCAGAAGTTGTAGCTGCACGGGATGCAGCAAGATCGAAGACCGGATATGCCAACGAAACAATGGTTTATGCCTTCGATCGCATTCTCCGTAGCGAAACTCCTCGCCTTGGCTACTGGCTGGATTCAACCAATCTAACGGTAGAAGAAACGGTCGATCGGATTTTGGCAAATTTGCAAGGTGAATGAGATCGACTGATGTTTCAATATATCGTTAAACGTTTGCTGGGACTATTGCCAGTTCTTTTCGGAATCACTCTGCTAGTATTTACTTTTTTGCATTTGATACCGGGAGACCCAGCTACAGTGCTTTTGGGAGAACGGGGAACTCCCGAACAGGTGGAAGTTTTGAGAGCAAGGTTGGGTCTTAATCAGCCTTTACCTTTGCAATATTTAGCTTTTTTATGGAGTTTGCTGCGCTTTGATTTGGGAAATAGCATTATTAGCGGTATTCCGATAATTGATGAAATTAGAAGTCGCTGGCCTGCTACTTTTGAACTGTCTGTGGTGGCGATGTTGGTGGCACTTTTTATCGGAATTCCGGCGGGAATTTTGGCTGCTGTTCGGAAAAATAGCTGGCTGGACAATCTCGCGATGAGTGGTTCGTTAATTGGCGTATCTTTACCAGTGTATTGGTTGGGGTTGATTTTGATTTATTTGTTTGCTGTTTATCTGAAATGGCTGCCTCCTAGCGGGCGGATTAGTGTAGATTTGGGGTTTGGTTTTAAGTCGATTACGGGTGTTTATGTTGTGGATGCTTTGTTGAGGTGGGATTTGGCGGCTTTGCGGGATGCGATCGCCCATTTAATCCTGCCAGCCTTGACTTTAGGAACTATTCCCCTGGCTATTATCGCTCGCATCACTCGTTCTGCGATGCTGGAAGTGCTTTCGCAAGATTACATCCGCACTGCGAGGGCTAAGGGATTGCCGGAATATTGGGTGATTTTGAAACACGCTTTGAAAAATGCGTTTTTGCCGATCGTTACAACTATAGGTTTGCAGTTCGGCACTCTTTTAGGCGGCGCTATTCTGACGGAAACTATTTTCTCGTGGCCGGGAATTGGTTCTTGGATTTACACGGGTATTCTGACGCGGGATTACCCAATTGTCCAAGGAGGAGTAATTTTTGTGGCTGTAACTTTTGTGCTGATTAATCTGGCGGTTGATATTTCCTATGCTTTTTTCGATCCGAGAATTCAGTACCGTTAATTAAAAGGGGAGTTCAACAGAAAATGCTTGTTTAACGTCCGGACGTAGCAGGTAGTAAATGCTAGCCACTGCAAAACCCAGGGTTAAAAAATTAACGGCTGCACCTGCGCTGCCCAACATTTTAGCAATTTGTGCGAGGGTGGCGATGACATGGATAATTAATGTTCCCGTCCAAGCCCATTTTTTGAGTTGAAACAAACCCCATGTTAAGATTAAGGAAATAATTCCGATAATTAGAGCGATCGTCGCAAAAATTGCAATAAAGCCGCCGATTACAGTGCCAACTCTCGCCCCGCCGACAGCCGCACCAAGACCGCCAAAAATGCCTGCAAAAAGTAAGATGAACAAGCCGTCAAGCAGGCTGAATACGCCGCTAATTAGCTGCAAGATTGCCAGAACTGTAACGCTTTGAGGACGATTCATTGTTTTGATTTTCCATTCTTAACGGATTTGAAAAATATTTTAACCTGTTGTGGGTACAGGGCTGATATATATTCAGGGCTGACGCACCGCTACCCGTGAAACCTGGTTTCTGCGCGGATTCTTCGCCGACAAACCTGTTATTTCTGACAGCAGCCGGGTTTATGAGAGTAAGCGTCTTAATATTGTGCCGTTACCAGCTTCGCACTGCTAGATGCGATCGCAGCGATGGGATCGCGAGTCCGCAATGACCGAGTGACGGTCGATCGCCCGCTATTATATCCCGCTGCGATCGCTGGCGAGAAGCGCGATCCTAGATCCCAAAAATAATATTTTTTACTAAAATATATTTTTATTTGCCAGCAGCCGGGAGCGATTCTGTTTAGACCCACATCTTTGGCATGAAAAAACTTAATATTTTTTAATAAATTGCAAAGATTAGCTATAATTGTTTACAGGTGCTGGTTGGGGAACTTTTTATAAATCACCCGATCGGATGAGTCTGAAAGACGATGCCAAGCATCAGCAAAAATTTTACCTTTAAGGTAATCCTGAGATTAAATTAGGTGAGTCGGTATGATCGTTAGCCCTAAAAAGGAAGCTGCTCAGGTCAAGGTGGAAGATACTCAGATTGTAGACACCAAGGCCACAGAGACTAAAATTGCAGATAACAAAACCGCCCAAAAGCAGTCTCCGAAGAAACCCGCGCGCAAACCGCAGCGCTGGGCGATTGGGTTGCTTGCAGCCGGGTTGCTAGCTGTACCGACCACTATATATGTAGCAAAAAGTCGATCGCAGCCGAAAGTAGATGCGATCGCCACTATGACAGTGCCGGTGGAAGCGCAAAACCTCACGGTGCGGATCACGTCGAGCGGCACGGTGCAGCCCGTACAGCGCGTGAATCTCAGCCCCAAAGGCTCCGGGCGCATAGCAGAATTATTTGTCGAACAGGGCGATCAAGTCGAAGCAGGACAAATCGTGGCCCGCATGGAAAGCCGCGATGTAGAAGCTCAACTAGCTCAAGCCAAGGCCCGCGAAGCCAGCGTGCGAGCCAAACTCGCCAAAATCGAAGCAGGAAATCGATCGGAAGACATCGCCAGCGCCCGAGCGCGCTTAGAGCAAGCCGAGGCCAGTCTCGCGCAAGTCCAAGCCGGTAGCCGCGTTGAAGAAGTTGCAGGAGCCAGAGCCCGCTTGCAGCAAACTCAAGCTGGTTTACAGCGACTGCGAGCCGGCAGCCGCGTTGAAGAAGTCAGCCAAGGGCGAGCTCGTTTAGCCCAAGCTCAAGCTCGTTTAGCAGACGCTCAAACCGGCAGTGTCAAACAAGAAATTGCCCAAGCACAAACGCAAATTGACTCGAGTAAAGCCCAAGCCGAACTAACAGCTCAACGGGTAGAACGCAATCGGCCGCTAGTTGAAGAAGGTGCTCTGGCTAAAGATAAACTGGATGAATTAATTAAAGAAAATCGTACTGCCCAAGCTAAATTAATAGAATCTCAAAGACGCTTGCAACAACTGCAAGAAAGTCGGGAGTCGCAAATTCAGCAACTGCAAGCTGCTGTGCAAGTAGAGCAGCAAGCATTGAACCAATTGCAAAACGGCACGCGATCGGAAGAAATTGCCCAAGCCGAAGCAGAAGTTGCCGAAGCAAAAAGCAAATTAGCGCAGCTAGAAAACGGCAACCGTCCAGAAGAAATCGCCAAAGCCGAAGCAGCAGTTGCTGAAGCAAAAAGCCAATTGGCGGCACAAGAAAACGGTTCTCGCCCGGAAGAAATAGCTCAAGCTCAAGCTGAATTAGCCGAAGCTCAAGCTCAAGTCCGCTTTCAAGAAGTGCAGTTAGAAGATACGAAAGTTCGCGCTCCTTTTGCTGGAATTATTACCCAAAGATACGCCATTCAAGGAGCTTTTGTAACTCCCGCAACTTCTGCCTCGGAAGCTACTTCGGCAACTTCGACATCGATTGTCGCTCTAGCTAGAGATGTGGAGGTTTTGGCGAAAGTCCCGGAGGCAGATATCAGTCAAATTAAACCGGGTCAAGTAGTTGAAATAGTGGCTGATGCTTATCCCGATAAAGTGTTTAAAGGTCGCGTTAAATTAATTGCACCGGAAGCTGTTAAGGAACGGGATGTGACGCTATTTCAAGTGCGAGTTGCCATTGATACGGGAAAAGAGTCGCTGCAATCGGGAATGAATGTTGATTTGAGATTTGTTGGTCAAAAGCTGAGCAATGCTTTAGTTGTGCCGACGGTGGCAATTGTGACTAATAAAGGTCAAACTGGTGTGCTGGTTCCTGATGAAAAACAACAACCGAAGTTTAAGCCTGTTACCGTTGGATCGACTATTGGCAACAAGATTCAGATTTTAGAGGGTGCAAAAGTGGGCGATCGCGTTTTTACCGAACTTCCTCAAGGTAAAAAATTAGAGGATATTATCAAGAATCAGAAATAGGGCATGGGGCAGAGGGCCGAGGGTATTACGAATTGTGAATGGCAAATTGGTTGTTTATTATTTGTTATTTCATGATTGCTCCTTTTTCCCTCTTCCCTCTTCCTTCTTCCCTCTTCCTTCTTCCTTCTTCCTTCTTCCTTCTAAAAATTATGGATATTGTTGAAAGCGTCAAAATGGCTGTCACAACTTTGATGGCAAACAAGCTTCGCAGCACCTTGACGATGTTAGGAATTATCATCGGGAATGCTTCTGTCATTTCGATGATCGGTATCGGCGAAGGAGCTCAAACATTTATTGCGGGACAAGTTAACTCTCTGGGATCAAACTTGCTATTTATTATTCCCGGCAGTCCTGAAGCGCAAACCCGCCCGGTGATTCCGCCCCAGACTTTAGTAGTGGAAGATGCAGAGGCGATCGCATCTCAAGTTCCTTCTGTCCAAGAAGTCGCACCAACTCTCAATGATAGTCAACTCGTTACCTACCGCAACAAAAATGTCTCATCTTCTATTGTTGGAACTACGCCAGAGTTTCTGACAGTCAGAAGCTTTGATGTTGCCCAAGGTCGATTTTTAAACAAATTAGATTTAGAAAGACAAGAAAATGTGGTTGCTTTAGGATCGGAAGCAGCCGAACAATTGTTTGGCAATACACAGCCAATTGGTCAATACATTCGCATCAAAAACTCGACTTTTCAAGTGATTGGTGTCATGCAGGCCAAAGGCTCAAGTTTTGGCGACAATCAAGATATGAATGTTTATTTGCCGCTGACAACAATGGCAAACCGAATTGTTGGTCGCTCGTCTCCCTACGGTACAAAAGTAACATTTATTTCGGTTGCTATTAAAGATGAAAGTATGATGAAAGCAGCCCAATTTCAAATAGAAAATCTGCTCAGATTGCGTCATAAAATTACTAAAGAAGATGATTTTACTGTTCGCAACCAGAAAGATTTAATGAATACTTTGGGCAGTATTACTGGTGCTTTGACGTTGATGTTGGCTTTCGTGGCGGCAATTTCGCTGTTTGTGGGCGGCATCGGGATTATGAATATCATGCTGGTTTCTGTTACCGAACGCACGAAGGAAATTGGGCTGAGAAAGGCGATCGGAGCTTCTCAGCAAGATATCTTAATTCAGTTTATGATCGAGTCTGTGATTTTGTCAGCGGCAGGCGGGGCGATCGGCACTGGATTCGGTATCGGTGGCGTGCTTTTAGTAGCTGCTTTTACTCCCCTGCAAGCTAGTGTTTCCCCAGTGGCGATCGCACTTGCAGTCGGTGTTTCCGGCAGTATCGGCTTATTTTTCGGCATCGTACCTGCAAAACAAGCTGCTAAACTCGACCCGATCGTCGCATTGAGAAGTGCTTAATTAGTTTGTTGACTGTTGACTGTTGACTGTTGACTGTTGACTGTTGACTGTTGACTGTTCACGGTTGACTGTTGACTGTTGACTGTTCGCGGTTGACTGTTGACTGTTCACGGTTGACTGTTGACTGTTATAAAAATAACTCATAACTAATAACTCATAACAAAGTATGAATTTTATTGAAAGTGTCAAAATGGCAGGTCAAACACTGCTAGCAAATAAAACTCGCAGCAGTTTAACAATGATCGGGATGATTGTCGGCAATGCCTCAGTAATTGCAATGATTGGAATTGGAGAAGGAGCTCAAAAATTTGTAGCAGGACAAGTTCAATCCCTCGGTACAAACGTATTAATCGTGAGGCCGGGAGTTCCCAACGCTAGGCGAAGTACCATCTCAAGTGCGCCTCAAACACTGATAGTAGAAGATGCTAAGGCGATCGCAACTCAAGTCCCATCCGTTCAAGGCGTGTCAGCAGAACTTAACAGTTCAGAGATTGTTCGCTACAGCAACAAAAATGTTTCTGCTCTAATTTTCGGCACGATTCCCGAATTTCTCACAGTCAGAAGCTTTGAAATGGCAAAAGGGCGGTTTTTGACCGAACTAGATGTTAAGCAAAGTAACCAAGTTGTGGTTCTCGGTTCAGAATTGGCCGAGAAACTTTTTGGCAATACAAATCCCTTGGGCGAACAGGTGCGTATCCAAAATGTCAGCGTCAAAGTAATTGGAGTATTGGCGCCCAAAGGCACATCTTTTGGTACGAATTTTGATAATTCCGCCGCTGTGCCGATCACCACAATGGCCAACCGCATTGTCGGGCGGAAATCTCCCTACGGTTTAGCTGTCACGTCGATATTTATTTCGATTAAAGATGAATCGCAAATGGACGCGGCTCAATTTCAGGTAGAAAACTTGCTCAGACTGCGGCACAAAGTTACCACCGAAGATGACTTTACAGTCAGAAATCAGAAAGATTTAATGGCAAGAATGGGGGCAATTTCCGGCGCTTTGACTCTTATGTTAACTGCTGTTGCCAGCATTTCCCTGTTGGTAGGCGGCATTGGGATTATGAACATTATGCTTGTATCCGTCAGCGAGCGAACTCAAGAAATCGGGCTCAGAAAGGCGATCGGCGCATCCCAACAAGATATCTTGTTTCAATTTATTGTCGAAGCTGTAATTTTATCCGCTGCCGGAGGGATAGTCGGTACTTGCGTAGGTGTCGGCGGTATCTTGCTTGTAGGTAATTTGACGCCCTTGCAAGCTGGTATTTCGCCCGTGGCGATCGGCCTTGCTGTCAGTGTATCCGGTGCAGTCGGCCTGTTCTTCGGCGTTGTCCCCGCCCGCCAAGCAGCCAAACTAGACCCGATCGCCGCCTTAAGAAGTGCTTAATAAATTAATCACAACCCCAGGATACTTAAGTATATTGATATCCAAGTATATACTTAATGTTACACATTAATTCTAACAACCATGACAGATATGTTTAAATATTAAAAAAACCAGTGGAATTTTAAACATTGGACAA
Source organism: Microcoleus sp. BR0-C5 (assembly GCF_036705045.1). NCBI lineage: Bacteria > Bacillati > Cyanobacteriota > Cyanophyceae > Oscillatoriales > Microcoleaceae > Microcoleus > Microcoleus sp. BR0-C5. The sequence goes on along the minus strand of NZ_JAUBTR010000020.1, from coordinate 20,653 downwards.
ATATAATGTATTTTACACGACAAATAAAGTCTGAAACTTTATAAAAGAAGTTAAATATTAAAGATTCAATAAAGTTAATGTCAGGGTATTTACGTATTAAGAGGAAAGGCTAAGATTAAATCAGCAAACAAGCTAAGCATCTACACGTAGTATAAATTTTTGCAATTTCCTCAAACTACCTAATAGATAAAGATGGCCTCCCTCGCCCCTACTGATAACTTTGACTTTCTCGAAGGAACCACCCAACCAGACACGTTTAACGGATTGGATGGCAACGATATAATTTACGCCAACAGCGGAGACGACTCTCTCGAAGGCGATGCAGGCAAAGACAAAATCTGCGGCGACCAAGGTAACGATACGATTTTTGGTGGTGCAGACGACGACATCCTCTGGGGAGGCAAAGGCAGCGACCTCATTAGTGGCGATGGCGGCAACGATCTAATCTATGCGGGCGCCGGTAGCGATACGGTGAGCGGCGGCACAGGCGATGATATATTTGCCATTGCTAAAGGCAGCGGTGGCCCAACTGTAGCTGCCACCGACTACATCGCCGACTTCGGCAACGGCAATGACAAAATTCGATTGCTAGACGGCCTCACCTTTGAAGATTTAAACATCCAGCAAGGCACCGGAGTCAACAGCAACAGCACCGTAATTCAAGACAAACTCACGGGCGAGTATTTAGCAGTCTTGCCGGGAGTCAACAGCAACACAATCAACCGCGACCAATTCACAAATCAGCTATCGGGAAACCCTGTCATTGAGTGGAACGGAGTAATGCTGAATGCAGTGCGGACATCCAACACCCCGCCTCCCCTCGCCTCCCGCAACATGGCAATGGTTCACGCAGCCATTTACGATGCTGTTAACTCGATCAGCAAAAAATACAGCCCTTACCAGGTCAACATAGATGCACCAGCAGGCACATCAGCAGAAGCCGCGACAGCAGCAGCCGCCCACCGCGTCTTACTCAGCCTCTACCCAGCGCAAGCAGCCACATTCAACGAAGTATACGCATCGTCTTTAGCTAAAATTACCGACGGCAAAGCCAAACAAGACGGGATTGCCCTGGGACAGCAAGTTGCCGACCAAATTATCAGTTCGCGGAGTACAGACGGCATCACGAAAGTAGTGCAGTACACCCCCAAAACCGACCCCGGTAGTTGGGTGCCGACTCCCCCCGCTTTTGCTGCAGGGCTAGCGCCACAGTGGGCCGAAGTTACTCCCTTTGCCATGACTAGCGGTTCTCAGTTCCGCCCGCCCGGCCCGCCCGCCCTTGACAGCGCGAAGTACGCAGAGGAAGTTAACTACGTCAAAGAAATCGGCAAAAGTGACAGCCTCACACGCACCCCAGACCAAACTGTCATCGCCAAATTCTGGGCCAACGGCGCTGGGACGTTTACGCCTCCGGGTCACTGGAACCAAATCGCCGAAGAAGCAGCGACTCTCACGGGCCAATCCTTAGAAGATAGCGCCCGCTTGTTCGCCCTGCTGAATATTTCTCTGGCCGATGCAGCTATTAGCTGCTGGGATGCCAAGTACCAGTACAATTTATGGCGGCCGGTGACAGCTATCCGCCAAGCTGACACAGACAACAATCCCGAAACGACAGCCGACCCCCTGTGGACTCCGCTGCTAACTACTCCGCCGTTCCCTGAGTACACGTCGGGCCACAGCACCTTTAGCGGTGCCGCAGATCCTGTTATGAGTTCTGTATTTGGTTCGGATTACGGCTTTGCCGATCGGGGAGACAGGAGTGTCAACACTTTGCGAACCTACCAGAACTTCAGCGAAGCTGCCGATGAATCGGGCATGAGTCGCCTTTACGGAGGCATTCATTTCATGAGTGCTAACGTAAATGGCTTGAGTGCGGGTAGAAATGTGGGGAACTATGTTGTCCAGAATTTCTTAAAGGCTTAGGAAAGCTTTTTTGTGGGGTGGGGGTGGGTTTACGAGATTGCTGAGATGTTGCACCATTTTCAATAATCTTTTTAGGAACAGGCATCTTGCCTGTTCCACAAGAAATCAACTCTTTGTGGAACAGGCATCTTGCCTGTTACTAATTTCAATAATCGTTTTAGGAACAGGCGAGATGCCTGTTCCACAAGAAATCAACTCTTTGTGGAATGGGCCGAAGAGCCCGTTCCTAATTAGTCGAGCAATTCCACAGTGCCGAGATACCCGTCTACTCGGACTTTTTGACCGTCTCGCAAGCGAGTTGTAGCTTCAGAAATATTCATAACGGCGGGAATTTTGTACTCGCGAGCGATAATTGCTCCGTGAGATAGTTGGCCGCCAACTTCAGCGATAATTGCTGTTGCTCCTAATAGCAGCGGTGCCCAACCTGCATCGGTGTAAGGAACTACTGCGATCGCATTTTCTCCTAAATCTGTGCTCGCGGTGCGGCAAATCTTGACAAAGCCTTCGACACGACCGATACTTGCGGGAATTCCCTGCATGATATTAGTTGCAGATGTTGCAAGTTCGATCGACCTTGTCTGAGAATTTGGCAGCAAATTGCCGTAGACGACAGGGGGAATCGGACGATCGCGATCGGCTAACAGGCGATCGCGCCTTTGGCTAATTGTATCCTGAAAAGAAACACTCGCGCCGCTGCGAATCCACTGCTGAATTTCCCCAAATTCCAGATAAAAAATATCCCCGCTTTCCTGAAACACCTGCATTGCCAATCCGCAAGCTTCAATCTCCAAAAAAGTCCAGCGTAGATGAGCCAACAACCGCGCGTAAATTTCGCTAATTTCGTTTTTGACAAGCGCTCTTTCTTGACATTTATCTAATCGCCACTTCTGCGAAAAAGTCAATCCTATTTCATGCTTTTCAACTAAATTAGTTTCGGCTTTTTGAGCCATATTTATTAGCAACTTTTGATAAATTTCTGGTTGTTCTCGCCAAGTAGGAACAGCAATATCCGTTCCCACCTCGCTCAAATATCCGTAAATATTAAGCCACTTTTCAAAATCTGCTTGTAAAGCCGGAGTTTCCGCAAATGTCTGTGCTAAATGTGCGACTGAAACAGTTTCGTCAGGCTGCGAAACAGCAGCTTGCCGCAATTTATGAGCCAACTGCTGTAAAGCTCGCACCGAAGCAATTTCAGGAGCGCTGTCATTAGCCAGCCAGTCATCATTAACGCGAAAAATTGCCTTGCGAATAGCCAGCCCGATCGGCCCTAATATATTGTAGTAAGTAATCGGTTTCAGCCACTCCTGAATTTGCTCCGCTCTCTCCAACAATTCCGTTAAATATTGATAATTGGGCATTGGGAATTGGGCATTGGGCGTTAATATTTCTTCTTCCCTCTTCCCTCTTCCCTCTTCCTTCTTCCTTCTTCCCTCTTCCTTCTTCCCTCTTCCGACTTCCATCGGACTGACATCCGTTACATCCGTTACAGAATCCGTTGCCGAACTTCCCTCTTCCTTCTCCAAACTTTGCAGTGCCGGGAGGAAAATAGAAGTACGATCGCCCTTAAATTCTGCATTCAGCGCCCTTTCTCGCTGCACCAGACGCCACAAACCAGGCAAATTCGGCAAAATCTTCCCCAAAGGCGGCTTGCCCATTTTTTGCCCTCTGAGCAAAAATTCCAAACCCTGCTCCGGCAATCCCATCATCCGAAAAATTTCGCCCAACAAAGTCGCATTAAAATAGGCGTGAGAACCCAGCAAAGTTGCCGTTTCATTAAAGTTTAAGCCGATCGCGCGATCGCCCAAAACCACCTGAAAAATCTCTCCCCAAACCTCGCAAGTCAGCGGTCGATTAATCGACCAAGTTAGGGGGCGAATTGCACCCGGAATCACTTCTGCTGCAATAGTGCGCGTCCAAAACGGCTGCAAATTTGTAATCGGCCGGCTTTGCAAAATCCAAACTTTTTCCCCGTCCCAACTCCACTCAATATCCTGCGGGATTCCGTGAAAAAAAGCTTCTATAGCTTGCGCTTGTTTGACTAATTCTGCTATAATTTGTTTATTAATAATTGAATTAGTTTCAAGTGCGCTTAATTGTTTTTCTAAAATTTCAGGTGCACTAAAATCAATTTCCCAATGAACCGGAGTAACTTGTCCGCCGACAACCGATTCAGCACCTCCCGGCAGAGCTTCAATAATAATTTGGGAACCGCCATCTAAAGGATTGCGACTGAACATGACTCCCGCAATTTGGCTGTCAATGTAAGGCTGAATCAATACAGCCATTTGGGTATCGGGCAATTGTCCTTGGCGGCGGTAAGCCAAAGCTTCAGCCGTCCAATAAGACTGGCGGCAGCGATTAATGCCGTCGATTAATTCTGCTTCTGTGAAAACAGGGCCAATAGTTTGATATTGTCCGGCGGCAGAACTCGTATCGCCATCTTCTCCCGCAGCAGAAGAACGCACAATCATTCGATTTTGGATTTTGGATTTTAGATTTTCGATTAAAGAATTAGGAATTGACAATTCCTCACTATTTCCTCGATGCCCAATGCCCGATGCCCGATGCCCGATGCCCGCTTCTTGTGATAATATCCAACCAGAAGGTACATTAAAACCTGCGCGTTTGAGTTGAGACAATTTAGCAGCTTTATCACCGCAGATTGCAGCATCTAACGAGTCATCAAGAGAAAACAATTGATCTGATTTAGATAAAGCCATATCATCACCTTGACTGAAATTAATTGCTGCTAACAACAAAGCTAATCCTGCTGCTGCTAAAAATTCGGGCATTGATTGTCGCCACACCCAAACCCAAATTGGCGTGCACAGACACCCGCAACGGGAAGCAAAGAGTCTCGCCCGATCGCCCTCACCCCACCACCGCTGTGCCAAACCCCACACCAGCAGCCCCCAAATGCCCGATGATACAGCCACCGGGGGCGAAAATACCAAAAGACCCCAAACAGCGTTGGTCACGCCTCCACCTCGGGCTATCGCATATCTGCCCGCAACTAGAGGAATTAACAGGGCGATCGCGATCGCAGGTGCATCCGGGAAGCAAAATCGCCCCGCCAAAACCGGCACAATACCTCTGGCAATTTCCGCCAACACCGCAGCAATTCCCGCTAGTTTCCCCCCGTGAATGAAAGCAGCAGACACACCCACATTCCCCGTGCCCAGCGCCCTCAAATCTCGGCGGCTAAACACTCGCACCGCCCATCCCGTTAGCGGTAAAGCACCCAGACTGAAACTAGCAGCCAACAGCAATGCTATTGTCCCCAACGGCATAAAATCTGCTCTCCTATTTTCACGCTCTAAACATTATGACGGCAATTATGTCAATTTTTCTGTCTTCCGATATATCAACCAGACGGCATTAACACTTAAGATAATGTAAAAGTAGAGTAGATAAGGATTTAACTATCATGACAGATGTCAGCTTGACGACCCCAATAGCAGTTCTTGTCGCTGGCTTTATTGCCGCAGTTACGATCGGCTCGATCGCCTGGTATAACTCCAAGCGTCCCCCCGGTTGGGAATCCAAAGAACGCCCTGATTTTGTACCGAAAGTTGATAAAGACGATTTGATTGCTGATGTTTCTGACTCGAAACGTAAATAAAACAAAGTTTCTTTAGAGGAATAAAAGCAGGACTTGTGCATTATTAATGAGAAAAATCGGTCATTACCAGTTGTCATTGCTAGCCAGAGCGCGGCAATTTCAAGGGTTCACCTTTCCATTTTTGGCGCAAGTCCTATAAATCTCAAATCCCCAATCTAAAATCTACAATAAGGTGCGCCCCTAAGCACCCTACATATACAGGACTAAGGCTAAAAAGTAGTTTTAGACGATACATATAGCGTAAGGTGCGTCCAGCGCACCTAGAGATTCTCCGTTCAAGACAGATATAGAATTTCTGCCTAAATCTTGTGAATATAGTGTAGGGACTATTCAGAGAAAGCCCCTACAAATCGGAGATACCGCGTAGGCTCTGCTAGCTTATTTTTGCAGCGGATTGAGTTTCGTAACCGAACTTTCCTTGGCATCTTCAGCGCTATCTTTGAGGAAACCAGAAGCATCCTTAAAGGCGGCGCCTACTCTCTCTAAAATATTGGCATCGGGATCGCTGCGATCGAATACGGGTTGAGCCTTAGCCGGCTGTCCGTCTGGCGCTTCTAACAAAGTTTTATCTCCGCCGAGTTCGAGGTCGAACTTGTCAGTTTCCATCGGTGCAGAACCCGGATAAAGCAGCTTTGAGGAATTAGAGTCAGCGGTAGTCGAGGCCAGGAGACGATCGGCTACGATCAACAAATCAGCCCGGTTCTTTTCTGCTTGAGCAGGCGACTGATTTACTTTAGGATCGGTGGATGTTTTATAATTCGTGTATCCATCACCGCCACCCTTGTGAGGGTTATTCATTCCTCCAGCTTGAACGGGAGGATTCTCAGGCCGAGCACCTCGAACATCGCCCGCATTGCAAGCGGTGCTGGTAAACAGCAGCACACCCGCCATAAATACAGTCAAAAATTGACCGATACGCAGTCTTTTAAAAAAAGCAGTTACAGTGTTCACAAAAATTTTCCGATTTTTTACTACTACTGGTTAAGAGTAAAAGTAAACTCCCCATGCCTGCCTCTAACGGCGGTGATATTTTGGTGCGGGTTGGTATCGACTTTTTTATAACTTTAGAGAGATTTCATAAACGGCGGAGATTTTTCCAAAGCAAAGCATAATGGTAGGGTGCGCCAGTTCCAATAGTTGCTGGAATTGAAGAGCTTTTTTGTTTCTGACACACCCTACAAGCTCCTAATTAGGGAATTTTTCGACTTTCGCTTCAGCTTGCAAAGTCAGCAAACCAGCTTCCACATTTAGCTGCTGAATTCGCAGGGACATTCCCTCAAGTTCAAAATTTCGCAAGTTTAAAACTTCACCAGCTTTGTCCGCCAAAGCTTCAGTTAAGTCCGGCGAAAATTCCTTGTTTTCGGGATACTCGACATCCTGAAGAGAAATTGCCCAACCGCCCGCTGCGATCTCAGGTTTTGCTGTAAAATAAATTTTTTCATTTGAGGCAGTTTCCTGCACCAATACCTCAGCATTTAAAGCGATTTTTCCGTCTAGCAATTGGCACTCAATAGTTTTAACGTCTATTGTCTGCTGTTGTCCGTCAACAGTAACTTTTAAGTTTTTCAGTTTCCTGCTGATGTATTCGGAATTAAAAGCGCGGTTGATATCGCTTTCTGTTAAAACTGCGCGCGCCCCACCGAAGGCAGGCCCGTTCAGTTCAATTTTGCCAAACATAGCGGTGAGGGGATTGACTGCAATATCCTTGACGTGAATTTGCAAATCTTCCACGCGCAAATCTTGTTGCATTACCAACCCTGTGCCCTCAACGGCAACGGCCTCTACTGAACCCTGGGCTAGCTGGATCGGATCGGTGTTGACTGTGACAGACAAAGTTTCGGATTCGTCTAATTTGCTAGCAATAGCAATCTCTGCCACTTTGTCGATCGCCTTTTCCCCTAAACTTCTATTTTGTTGAAGCACGCTCAGAATTCCTAATAATATTGTTTAAAAATAGTAGTTAATACTTAATAAACTTAGCGTCTTCCTCTCGGCAGGTTTCTCGTCTGAAAAAAACTTAGCCAAAGACAGAGGGTTTCCAGCAAATTGCTAAAATTAATCAGGTACTCTTCGGCGCACTCTACATTGACAATCAAGCATCCAGGATACCCGCCACGTGATTCATCCGTCCAGAAATAAAAAACCTGTATCCGATAAAGGATCCCCCGAATTGATCTCGCGCAAGTCAATGCTTCAATTCTTTAATCTAAAATCTAAAATCTAAAATCGATTGACTCGGTGGCGAAGCGGTGAAAAATCAAAAACTTGGATTTTTGCCAAAAGTCTTTTCGAGAAGTTCGATCGCCCGGTACAATTAAGTTAAGAGCCGGCACCGCCATTTGCAATGAATCCAGAATCAACTCTCGCTAGACTACAAGCTACACTTCCCGACGGAAAACTGCCTTCTAGCTACGGGGTATACTTCAAAAACACCCTAGTAGCCCTATGTCACGCCCTAGAAGACCACATTTTGCAAACCAGTGGCGAGGACAAGAGCGAACTCCAACCCTTAGTTTTGGTAACGTTTCAGCAGGGAAAATGGTATTTACAGGAAGCAGATCGCTACCTAGATATTGCTAATGCCTCTCGGCGCGTTGTCATCGGTGCAGTAGCCGACAGCGGTTTTGCTACCCACAAAACCGGGCAATTAGAAAATGTATCTTTAATAAATCTCGATGAGAATGACCCCATAATCGAAGAATGGAATTTAATCATCCTCGCCCCGACATACAAAGCAATGGTGCTTTGCCGCGAACTTTCAGCCCAGGAATACTTGCCAGAAGGCAAGCCTGAAGTAGATACAGAACGAAAGTTCTACGGTTTGTGGTCGTTTGACCAGTCTTTGGTGTCGGCTGCGGCAGAAATTTTTATAGAACAGACGCGACATTACAACTCTCCTCTGGCAGACACTTTGCTGGAAATGCACCACGAAATCCTGGCAACCATTGGCCCGCCCTTGGCCGACATTAGTGGCGTGGTATCGCGGATAGTCACTTACCTGCAAAGTTCTCAGCAGCAAATGGTAGCAATTAACCGCCAAACCCGCGAGTTGTGGGAATTGGAAGGTCAAGCTTTGCGCGTCAGCCGCAATTTGAACGCTAACAAACTTCAAGCTTTTCTGCGGATGGCCCAGCGCGTGGACGAACGCGATACCTCCAATCCTACAGCGTCTTTGCAGGTGGCGGCTTTGTCGGAAACTTTGGGTCAACTGCTGGATTTGCCGGCTTTGCAGTTGCGGAGGCTGCGGCTGGCTGGATTGCTATTTCGAGTCGGCTTAGTTTCTGCCCCGAATGAGGTGTTCGATCGCACTCCCGATGCTTTTGACCAAGCAACTTTCTCATTTTGGCGCGATCGCAGTTTCATTGGTTCCCAACTGCTGCAAGCAATGCCCGAATTAGCACCTGTGGCGGAAATAGTCAAGCACCAACTCGAATATTGGGACGGCAGTGGCAGGCCAGAGGGTTTGCGAGCCGAAACCATACCCGTTGCTTCGCGGATTTTGGGCTTGGTCGCTGATTTTCAAGAATTGAGTCAACCGCGTGGCGATCGTCCCGCTTTGAGTTTGAGCGAAGCTTTGGAAGAGTGCCGGGAACTGTCGGGCACTCGCTTCGATCCGGCTTTGGTGGAAACTCTGGGCAACGTCGTCAGGCTGGCAGAAATGGGTTTGATGGAGTTACCAACTCGCCCTAGCCAACTGCCTAACGTGTGGTTGGAGGATTTGGGCGATCGAACGACCGCGACCGCTCCGGCATTATAAAATAACTGGATTGTTGACTGTTGACTGTTGACTGTTGACTGTTGACTGTTGACTGTTGACTGTTAACCAACAACTGACAACCAACAACTGACAACTGACTAATGACTAATGACCTCGAAGCCATACGCAAAGGCAAAATTCTGATGTTGGCCGGCACTGATTTAGCCGGCAAAGACTTAGCGGGAGCCGATCTCGCCGGTGCTAACTTGTCTCAAGCAAACTTGAGTGGAGCTAATCTCGCAGGCGCTAACTTGCAGCGGGCCGTATTGCGAGCCAACCTCCGAGGTGCTGACTTGAGTGGCGCCAACCTGCGAGGGGCAGATTTTCGGAATGCCGATTTGCGGGGAGCTTCCTTCGCTAACGCTTTAGTCCGCGACGCAAGTTTTGGGGGTGCTTTTTTGACGGGGGCATCCATCGGCAATTTGGATTTGAGCGGTGTCGATTTGCGGGGCGCCGATTTGCGGGGCGCTGCTTTGGCTAGGGCAATTTTGCTTGGTGCCGATTTGAGCCATGCCAATTTATCCGGCGCTGATTTGTCGGGGGCTGACTTGGAAGAAGCGATCCTGAATGGAGCCGTATTGCGCGGCGCTAACCTGACGGGGGCTAATTTGCTTTGCGCCATGATCGAACAAACCCTTTGGGATGGAGCGTTGCTCGATCGCGCCTGTCTCCAAGGCACCCCCCTGAGCCTTTAAATTTCAACAATGTTGTTTTGAAGACAGACAAAAAACAAGATCTGCTTATGATGTGAATAAGCACAAGCGATTTTTACATTTCTTAATATAGGGTTATAATGGCGACTGTAGATGAGCAAACGAATAAATGGTAGCAGCTTTGTTTAGCGGTACATCCTTTCAAGGTCAAAGTGGCGATCGCCTTGTTAGTAAAGTAGCAGGAGCTGCGATCGCAGCCTTATTCAAGCGTTCTGAAAAGGCCGAGGCCAACATCCGAGTCGAACCAGTAGCCAAACTCTTGCAGGGAAGCATCGACGGTTTCGACTTCGTTGGCAAAGGTATGTTGATGTACAACGGCCTTCGCATAGAAGTGATGGAACTCTATCTGCAAGCACTCTCCATTGATTTTGGGGCGATTTTTGCAGGTCAAGTGAAATTACGGCAGCCTACCCAGGCAAATATGCGAGTAGTCTTAAGTCGATCGGATTTAACCACCTCATTCAATACACCTTTTGTAGTTGAAAAACTCCAGAAGCTGAAGTACCAAGAGCAATCTCTGCACTTTCAAAACACTGAAGTCAGCTTCGGAACCGACAAATCAATTCGGCTTCAGTCCGAAATTACCGTAGGCGATGCCAGCGAACCGGTCAAAATAGATATTACAGCTCAATTGCAAGTAGAAGACCGGCGTAAAATCCAATTTGTCAGCGTTACTTACGGCGGTGACGGGCAAGCAGTAGACTTGGGTCAAGCTATAATTGCCCACGTAAATAACTTGCTAGACTTAGACAAATTTGCCTTAGAAGGCACTCAACTGCGAGTAGACCGCTGCCGAGTTCAGAATGACGAGCTGGTTTTCTACGGTTGGGCTGGTATCGAACAGTTCCCCAAAGGCAAGCGCTAAACCTCAGCAGGCTGAGGTTTGCCAAATGAAATTTGTTTGAGGAATTTTATAGCTTAACAACAAAACCCGCCCAGGCGGGTTTTGCTATTTTAGCGACAGTTTTTAAGCTGTGGCGCTGCTAGGGTAAGGTCGCGCTATAGCCTTATAGCCTTTGTGACAAAAATTGGGTACACCGAAACCGGTGTTGCCAAGCTTCTTAAGTGTGATTTCATACCTCATCTAGCCAAGAAATGCTATTTCCGGCGTATTTACAGAACTCAGTTGTCGCGCATTTAATTAACCCACTACTGCGTACTTAAACTCTTGTGGGGCCGCCACTCCTAGCCCACCATCAAGCTTAAATTTAAATGCAAAATAGTTGATTCACTGGGATTCTATTGTCGCCTCAAAATCAGCACTCAGGTTGATGCGATCGCACAACTTACCTTGATAAAGTTAGATTGTCCTCAACCCCGAAACCGGGTTTGAAGGACTAAATTCTCTGGTAAAGGGCGATCGCCAGGAGTTAAACAACCCGGTTGATGAAAGTCGCGAGGGCGTAAGTCCTGTGAGAAAATAAATAACCCCAAAAGAGGAAAAATGCTCGGAATTTATTTATTTTGTATCTACGTCGCAGTATTGTCCGTGTTTGCTGGCTCCAGCCCCCGCAGCCCCGAGAAATGGTGGGTAGAAATCGTCACAGATTTGCCCCGCTGTACCTACTATTTTGGCCCCTTCGACACCGACAAAGAAGCCTCCAGCAATATTCCGGGCTACATCGAAGACCTCGAAAGCGAGAAAGCGAAAAGAGTTAGCATCCGCATCAAACGCTGTCAGCCTTCGGAACTCACGATTTGCGACAGTGAATTCTCAGAGAGGATCGCGGCTTAAGAATTTTGATAGTCCAGACTCCAGAAACCGGGTTTTTTGACGAAAATACTCCATCTATCGCGAGGGGTATCGGTTAAACAGCCAGGTTTCTGAGCGTCAAGAGTGCGTAAGTTTTGTTTGAGTTTTCAATTACCTCAAGCCTCAACTAAAACAGAAGGAGTCCCCCGCTCTACCTGTACTCAGGTGAGCGGCGGGAGGAATTCGCCTGAGTGAAGAGATCCGCCCCCGAACGAAACCGACAATCTTCAGATATCGGAAAGTGAGGGGGCGGTCGATGAACGAACAAATTTCGCTCTACCTTTCACCATTCTAGCTTTCACGAGATACAATAATATCAGAGTACGCGCGTGATAATTCCCCAAGTAATTACCGCCAAGCTGAAACTAAACCTGACCACCGAGCAAAAAGCCTTGGTGTCTCAGACGGCTAGAGCTTACCGGGATGCCTTGAACTATACTTCACAAGTCGCTTTTGATGCGGGTAAAATCAGTAATGGCGCTAAGTTGCAGAAAGCTGTCTAAAACGAATTGCGAGTTCGGTTTGGGCTTGGAGCCCAAATGGCTTGCAATGTACCCAGACAAGTATCTGTCACTTATAAGACCCTTTGGTCTAAGGTAAAACAATCTAACGATGCTCTCGCCAAAGGTTACACAAAGAGGCGGTATAAAGGGCTCGATAAACCCCCTAAATATATTTCTCGAACCTGTACCCTAAATTATCAACGGGACTACTCTTTTAAGACCGAGCAGAAAGTGAGTATTATCACGCTACAAGGTCGGATAGTAGTCCCGTATGATGGATACAACAAGCATCTAGATTTAATTACCAATGGTTCTAAAATTGGAGCCGCTAAAATTGTCTATCAGCGTTCTTCTAAGGTCTACTACTTAATGGTAAGCATTGAAGTAGAAGTACCTGAAATTGATCCACTAAAAATAACAAGAGTTTCTGGTGTCGATGTGGGTATGCGCTACTTAGCGGTGGAAACAGACTTACAAAATAAGTCTAAATTCTACTCAGGGAAAGATGCTAGATACAAAGCCAACCGCTATCACAAAGCTAGACAGACTCTTCAGCGTAAAGACACTCGTTCGGCAAAGCGAAGACTAATCGCTTTATCTGGAAGAGAAAGACGGTTTATCGCTGATGTGAACCACCAAATCAGTAAGGAAATTGCCAAACCTAACAGCCTCATTGGATTAGAGAACTTGACCGGAATACGAGATAGAACTAAGTCTAAGTCTGGGAAGAAGGTGAGCAAAAAGAGACGTAGAGCTAATCGAAATAAAGCTAAATGGTCTTATGCCGAATTACACGGGTATAATATCGACTACAAAGCCAATCTAAATGGTTCGTTAGCAACTAAAGTTCCGGCTCATTACACATCGAAAAGTTGTCCTAAATGTGGACATACTTCGGATGCTAATAGACCAAACAAAGGACTATTGTTTCGATGCGAATGTTGTAGTCATGAGTTACACGCTGATTTGGTTGGTGCGCGAAATATTGCAATGAGAGCGTTGCTTGTCCGGCAAGACTGGATGAGCACGGGGAGCTTGTCAGCATCCCCTGATGTATCGAGCGGTGAAACCAAAGCCCAAATCCTGCAAAGGTTTTCGGAATTGCGGTGGAGTTCAGATACAAGCCCACATCTCCGGCGGTACTCCGCTTGATGCTGGGTAGTTGACCAATAATATTAAGCCTCATCTTGGCCTAGTCCTTATTCGGCGGACTTTGTATTTGTAGGGGTGGCTGAAAAGTCGGCATCATCTCCACCAAAATGCAGATTTTATCCAGCATTAACGACCAAAAATAATCGGGCTCAAATCAGCACTGAGGACGAGCCGATCGCTCCCGTTGCGTTGATAAATTGAGAAGAGTAAAAACTACTTAAGTATTCCCAGAGGTAAATATGTTTGAAATCTCTATGTTGGGTATGTTTTTCACGGCTTTTTGGCTACTAGCTCAACCTGCTAGCAGCACTAGACGCGACGAATGGTGGGTAGAAGTTGATACAGATTCGCCAAAGCGTACCTATTACTTTGGGCCCTATGACAGCAGAGAGGAAGCTTCTGACAGATCGACAGGCTACATCCGAGACCTGGAGAACAAAGGAGCTAAAAAAATTAGCATCAACATCAAACAAGGTAGTCAACCTACTCAGCTAAGAGCTAGCGAAGAGTCTTGAGAAGGTTGGAAAGTGCCAATTACGGCCGAAGAAAAGTTGACTTATTAACAGGGTATTTTTCAAATGAGACCGCGCTGGCATAAAGTAGGGACACAACAATGCTGTGTCCCGATGAAATAGTGAAGAAAGAATCTTATTTGCGTCCGAGAAATGCACCCTTTTTCAAAGCACCATCTGATTGAGATTACTGCGAGGATTAAAAGTGCGATTGGCTTTGATTTTTTCATAGCATTCGCGTTCTACACTGCTAATTTCTTTCGGTGGCACGATCGCAATTTTTACTAACAAATCAGTCCGCTCGTCTTTCTTGGGTTTCGGCCATCCTTTGCCCCGCAACCGCAAAGACTGACCCGAACGAATCCCGGCTGGAAATTTCACAGTGATCATACCTTCAGGCGCCGGCACTTCAATTGAACCTCCTAACACCGCTTCGTCGGGGGTTATCGGGACTTCGCAGACCAAATTCTCTCCCTCAAACTGGAAGAAAGCGTGAGGCAAAACTTCTAATTTTAGGTACAAATCTCCCTGTTGCTTCGTGTACGGGTCAACTTGACCTTTGCCTTTTATCCGAATTTTGCTGCCGGTTTTCACTCCTGCAGGAATCGAAACTTCCCCCGTGGCGACTCGCTTGGAAGTGCCCCGAAATGCTTCCCCCAGAGTCAGGGAAATGGCGACCTCGGTGTCCAGAGAGCTTCCTGCGGTGCGGTTTTCGTACCCCGCGAAATCTTCAAATCCGCCAAAACCGGTGGGCCCGCCGCTGGTGCTGCGGTAGTTGCTGTAATTCCACTTGGCGTTGCGGGCACTACCCGGACTACTACCTGCGCGACCTAACAAGGCATTGATAAATTCGTCAAAACTGCCGTACTCGCTGAAGTCAACCCCGCCAAAGTCTACATTCGTACTGCCCCCGCCCGGCCATCCGCCTGGAGTTGTGGCAGCTTGCTTCCAGTATTGACCGTATTGGTCGTATTTTTTGCGTTTTTCAGGGTCTGAGAGCACTTCGTAAGCTTCGTTTACTTCTTTAAAACGAGCTTCGGCTTCTTTGTTACCGGGGTTCATGTCCGGGTGATATTTGCGGGCTAGTTTGCGGAAAGTTTTTTTAATTTCGTCAGAACTGGAAGTTTTGTTGAGTCCCAAAATAGCGTAATAGTCTTTAAAATCTGTTGCAGCCATTAAGCAATCCCCTCTTTATTAGTTGTTATTTGTTAGTTGTTAGTTGTTAGAAAGAATAAATCCCAAATTAGCCGCAGGATGGCGCATTAGTATAATGCCAGGAACCGAAGTGCCTGCGGCATCTCATTCAAATTATAGGTTATCAAAGGTTTGGACTCGATCGAGTTCGGTTGTTGCTGGGCGTTCGATCGCAATTTCCGCACTCCGCTGCTGTTTAAGATTTTATAGCATTCGGCTCTCTCGTGCACAAGGGAGCCGGAGCAGCCACGTCTAGAAATGCTTTTGGCATTCGAAACCAAAAAAAATGCTTTCATCAATTAAGAACGTCCTTACCCTATAGGCCGTTGCTATACCTGTGAGCTTTGAGACGGTGAAACTCCTGCGGCGCAAACTTTTGGGCAGTTATGAGGCTTAGGGCTTTCGGGAGGCGGCAGCCCGATTGAGGTGAGGGGGGGAAAGCTGCAGCTGTGGCGGGCGCGAGACCAGGAGGGTTAACTGGCGCGGACGATCTTTTTTAGTCTTTTTTTCCGTGGCGCGGTGCGATGGCTACGCCCCGGCTTACGCCTACAAACTTCTCGATATGAGCTCGATACCCAATCTAAATCTTAGCAGGTTTTCATCAGCAATTTCCGGCCAATCTGGTGTCTAAATTGTGACTATATAATACCCTAAATTGCGCCGTTTTTCCACAAAATTTCTAGATATTTTTTATTAACCCCACACCCGTGCTATAAAATTTTATTTTTACAACCTCTGAATAGATTTAAAGCCAAGTAATATAACATAATTTCTCCGCTGTCTGTTAGCTACATCACACACTTTTATAAAACATTAAGATAGGATAGTATAGCGATAAGCTTTTAACGCTACGAGGGTGCTAACATTATGAATTATTTGCTAAGTTGGCCTTGCGGCTGCTGCGACGATTGGAAAGAGAGTTCCGAGAGTTCTGTTGTACTCAGAAACGGGCAGCGCATTTGTCAGTCGTGCTACCAGCGCAAATACAAGAATCAGAAGCTATTCGCCAGACGCAGGCGATCGGACATATCTGTCTCACGGCCGACAGTAACAGAGACGGTCGCTTATTAATAATGCGCGAGCCTTTGAATAAAGCCAAGTATTTCGACAACCTCGCATCAGCGGTGGGAATTAATAATCAACAAAAAAATAATGAATTTTGTCATCAGTCATCAGTCATCGGTCATTGGTAATCTGTCACTAATTTCATTATTTATCATCAGTCACTTGAAAAGCAGGTAACAGATTTTAACTTAAAAAACTAATGACTGACGACTAATGACTAATGACTAATAACTAAATGATAGTTCCATCAGGAATCGTGGCATTTTTCAGGACTACGATAATGCCGCTGCGGATGTAAAAACCTTGGTTTTCGCGGTTGGCTTCTTCCACTCGGTCTTTATTAATTAATTGAACATTGCGGCCGATGCGGGCATTTTTATCCACAATCGCGCGGCGAATTGTAGTATCTGCACCGATACCGAGGGCGACGCCGCCGCTGTCCAAACTCGAATGCCGTTCGGCGTCGGGTTCGTAGAAGTCAGCACCCAAGACCAGGGTGTCTTGAATCGTACATCCAGCTTCAATGCGCGATCGAACTCCCAACACAGAATGGTCGATCCGGCACTCTTTGAGAATGCAGCCTTCAGCAATAATCGATTCAGTCACGTGAGTATTTAAAAGCTTAGTCGGCGGCAAGAAACGCGGGCGAGTATAAATCGGCGCCTTTTCATCATAGAAACTGAAAGGCGGCTGAGGCTGTTTGGTCAGAGCCAAGTTAGCCTCGTAAAAAGCCTCAATGGTTCCGATATCTTCCCAGTAATCGTCAAACAAATAAGCTTGAACGTTGTGGTCTTTTGCAGAATTCGGAATTATCTCTTTACCAAAATCAGTTTGGTTGGGAGATTCTTTCAGGAGTTTAATCAGAACTTCTCTTTTGAAGACGTAAATCCCCATCGAAGCAATGTAAGGACTTTCCTGAGCCTGCTGCGCTGTCAGTCCCAGTGTAGTAGTATCCACCTGCATTTGTTTGAGCCCATCGCCTTTTGGCTTTTCGCTGAAAGAAACAATGCGGCCGGTGTCGTCGATTTTCATCAAACCAAAATCCGAGGCCCGCTTCTCGTCCATTGGCAAAACCGAGAGGGTTATATCCGCGTTGGTTTCGCGGTGTCTGTGCACAAACTTCTGGTAGTCCATGCGGTACAGGTGATCCCCCGAAAGAATCAAGTATTCATCAACGTCCCACTGTTCTAGCAGCGAGAGATATTGGCGAACTGCGTCGGCTGTCCCTTGAAACCAGTTGGGGTTTTCCTGAGTTTGCTGGGCGGCGAGCACCTCGACAAATCCCTCGGTGAAGCCGGAAAACTGGTAGGTGCGAGAGATGTGACGGTTGAGGGATGCCGAGTTGAATTGGGTGAGGACGTAGATTTTGACTATTTCCGAGTTTATGCAGTTGCTCACAGGAATATCGATGAGGCGATATTTGCCTGCGAGGGGAACTGCGGGTTTGGCTCGCAATTTGGTTAGGGGGTAAAGGCGGGTGCCTACACCGCCACCGAGGATGATGGCTAAAACTTTTTTCAAGGAACTTTCTCCCTAGGGTCGATTAACTCTCCAAGTACAGTGTCGGATGGTGAGGGCTTCTTGACAAGGGGGGGGAGCAAGGAAGTTTTGAGTTTTGAGTTATGAGTTGAGTCGCTTACCCACAAACCAGGTTGTTTAATCCAAATACTTCTTCAAACCCTCAATAAGAGTTAAAAAATCAGGTTTATGAGAGTTGGAGTGTGTCCGGGTCTGGACTTAGGAGTTTTGAGTTGTGAGTTAAAATACCCATCAATACCATATGGATATTTAAAAAATTTTTGAGTTGTGAGTTAAAATACCCTTCCATAAATAAGGGCAGTTTAACAAAAGAATAAGGTTCGGGGTTTTGGCTGTTAATTACAAGTTTTTTGGGTAAATTCCCCGTTTTGGCAATTTCTCGATCGACGCTCATGGCGCTATTGTTCTTTTTCAAGGCCGGTCTATCGCACCGCCACGCCCGCTGACAATCAAGCATCCAGGATACCCGCCACGTGATTCATCCGTCCAGAAATAAAAAACCTGTATCTGATGAAACTTGCCCCGCGAATTTCTCTCGCGCAAGTCAATGCTTCAATTCTTTAATCTAAAATCTAAAATCTAAAATCGATTGACGCTCTGTAGGGGATCAAAGTGCGATCGGGTTCTGCTTGAATTTGATCCGGTTCTTTTTGCTGGCGTTTGTGTTATCTGAGTTTGCCCGACTCCACAGCACTCAGGAAGCGCCGCCCGTCGGGACGATAAATTTCTAGGTAAAGTCAGTTTTCCATCTTAGATTGACTGCAAATTTGTGTAATATTTTACAATTTGTCGATCAACAAAAAGGGATAAAATGTCTATTCTCTACCAAAAGTTAGATCCCCTAGAAACCTCTGCTACTGTAGCCTAAGCCGTAAAAGCTAGAAAAAGTGTATGCAAATTCAAACGCCAGACTGGGTTAAAAACGCCGTATTCTACCAAATATTCCCCGATCGCTTCGCCAAAAGCAAACAGCCTCGCAAACGTATGCTGCAAAACTTCATGTGGGAAGAATGGCACGCAATCCCCACCCTGCAAGGCTACAAAGGCGGCGACTTGTGGGGCGTGATGGAACAGCTAGACTACTTGCAAGACTTAGGCATTAACGCAATTTACTTCACCCCCATATTTCAGTCGGCCAGCAATCACCGCTACCACACCCACGACTACTATCAAGTCGATCCGATGTTGGGCGGCAATCCAGCTTTTAAAGATCTTCTAGACGCCGCCCACGATCGCAATATCAAAGTTGTCCTCGACGGCGTATTCAACCACGCCAGCCGCGGCTTTTTCTTCTTCCACGACATCCTCGAAAACGGCCCGCATTCTCCTTGGGTAGATTGGTTTAAAATTGAAGGCTGGCCGCTATCGGCCTACGACGGCAATTTTCCTGCTAATTATGCCGGTTGGGACGGGAATAGAGCCCTTCCTGTATTCAATCACGAAAATCCAGAAGTGCGAGAATACATCATGGAAATCGCCGAATATTGGATTAAATTCGGCATTGATGGCTGGCGGCTGGACGTTCCTTTTGAAATTAAAACCCCGGGATTTTGGCAGGAATTTCGCGATCGAGTTAAGGCAGTTAACCCCGAAGCTTACATTGTGGGCGAAGTTTGGGAAGATGCGACAGAATGGCTTGACGGCACTCAATTTGACGGGGTAATGAATTATCTTTTTGCTGCACCGACTATTGCTTTTGCAGCGGGCGACAGGGTAGATTTAACTCAAATTGAAGGCCGTGCTTACCATCCCTATCCACCGCTTTTTGCTAAAGAGTACGGCGACAAAATTCAGCAGGTTTTGGAACTGTACCCGTGGCAGATACAGCTAACTCAACTTAATTTGTTGGCCAGTCACGATACTGCGAGGTTGTTAACCATTGCAGGAGGCGATAAAGCTAGTGTCGAACTCGCAACTTTGCTGCTGTTAACTTTTCCCGGAGCTCCTAGCCTTTACTACGGCGATGAAGTTGGCTTGCCCGGTGCTCTCGATCCCGATTCTCGCCGCAGTTTTCCCTTACAAGATCGCTGGGAACGTGATGTTTTAGATTATCACAAGCAGTTGATAGCTTTGCGGCACAAATACGCTGCCCTCCGCACTGGTTCGTACCAAGTTCTGTTTGCCGAGGGAACGGTTTACGTTTTTGCCAGAATTTTGGGGGATGAGGAAATAGTTGTTGCTGTCAATGTCGCGACAGAAGAAGCTAGTATTAGCTTTGAGCCTAATCTGAAATCTGCTCACGATAAATTGCTGTTTGGGAAAGGCGAGTTTGTTTGGAAAGGTGAAGGGGAAACTCGGCATTTAGAATTGATGCTGCCGGCGCGATCCGGATTGATTTTAGGTTGGGATAATTAGTTCAGCAATTACGCAAGTGTCACGATCCAATCGACTTGTAGGGTGCGTCAGACCGAGTTATGGACGGATGATCGATGGCTTGGGATCTGACCCACCTTACTAATTGTGACACTTGCGTAAGTTCTCTAGTTTAAAATGTAAGGTGCGCCCATAAGCACCCTACTAAATTTAGAGATGCCGCAAGTTTGATTATGCTGCAACCAATGCTGGTATTAGCACCGCATCAATGATATGGATGACGCCATTGTCGGCAAGAATATTGGAAGTGAGAACTTTAGCATCATTCACTTTAATGCCGTCTGAAGTATCAATTCCCACCACAGAACCTTCCACTGTTTCAGCAGAACTCAACTCAAGCAAGTTCTCAGTTAGTACCTCGCCAAACAGAATGTGATAAGTCAGAATTTTCTTGAGCTTGGGTATGTCTTCCAGCCAAGACGTAATAGTGTTCGTAGGAATTTTTGCAAATGCCTCGTCAGTGGGTGCTAAGGAATGAGAATTAAATAACATCAGCGATGTATAATAAATAAATGAGTGAATATGAAGAGGTGTATGTTTCGGTAGA
>NZ_JAUBTR010000019.1:104343-106458 GCF_036705045.1 Microcoleus sp. BR0-C5 | reverse complement strand
CCAATGTGGGGGATTCCGCCGCCCCCACCTTTGTCGATATTGACGGCGACGGCGATTTAGATGCCTTTGTTGGGGCACGATTCGACAACGCCCGCTACTACCAAGATCCCACCCCTGGTGTCAGCATTGCCCCCGGCACCACACCCAGCGAAGCCGAACCCACCGCCCCCATCAACGGCAACTTCGTCGTCACCCTCACAGCCGCCGCCACCGCCGACACCACCATCAACTACACCGTCAGCGGTAAAGCCACACCGGGCAGCGACTACACCGCCCTATCGGGTAGCGTCACCATCCTCACAGGGCAAACCACAGCCAATATAGGCGTAACTCCCATCTTAGATAACGTCGTCGATCCCAGCGAAACCCTACAAATCACCCTCACTGCGGGCACGGGATACAACCTAACAAAGACTAAAACTGCCGTACTGCGAATCGCCGATAACGTACCCAAAACCCTTACCGCCCCCCAAACCAACCCCAACGGGCTCACCAATGTGGGGAATTCCGCCTCCCCCACCTTTGTCGATATTGACGGCGACGGCGATTTAGATGCCTTTGTTGGGGCACTTGACGGCAACACCCGCTACTACCAGAATACCGGCACCGCCAACGCCCCAGCCTTTGCCGCCCCCCAAATTAACCCCAACGGACTCACCAATGTGGGGAGTGTCGCCGCCCCCACCTTTGTCGATATTGACGGCGACGGCGATTTAGATGCCTTTGTTGGGGCTAGTGACGGCAACACCCGCTACTACCAGAATACCGGCACCGCCAACGCCCCAGCTTTTGCCGCCCCCGTCACCAACCCCAACGGGCTCACCGATGTGGGGATTTTGGCCGCCCCCACCTTAGTCGATATTGACGGCGACGGCGATTTAGATGCCTTTGTTGGGGCGGCGGACGGCAACACCCGCTACTACGAAAACGCCCCCATTGTCAGCATCGCCGCTGGCACTACTCCCGCAGAAGGCGGCGCAAACGGCACTTTTACCCTCACCCTCAGCGATATTGCACCGGATGGTTTTACAGTTGCTTACACAGTAGCCGGAAGTGCAACCAATGGCACTGACTACACCACCTTATCGGGAACCGTCACCATCCCAGCCGGACAAACCACCGCCACGATTAACGTTGTTCCCACCGACGATGCCATTATCGATCCCAATGAAACCGTCATCGTCACCCTCACAGACGGCGCAACCTACAACCTAGCCGCTTCCCCCAGCAACACCGCCACTCTCACCATTGACGACAACGACATCGAATACGCCATAGTCGCCAACAACGCCACAGTCGCCGAAGGCAATAGCGGCACAACTCCCATTACCTACACCATTACCCGCACCGGGCGTACCGATGTCGCCAGCAGCATCTCGCTCACCTTTGCCGGAACAGCTACGAATAACACAGATTACACCCTAGCCGGAGTAACAGGCACTGGCATCAGCAATACTGTTAATACTATTAACTTTGCTGTCGGGGCAACAGTTGCTACCGTCACCCTCAATGTTGTTGGCGATGTGATGATTGAACCCGACGAGACTATTCAAGTTTCGCTGACTCCCAACACCACCCCTACCGGTTTTCAAGCAACTGTTCCCATCCCTACTCCCGCTGCTACCACTATTACCAATGACGACAGTGCAGCCATCACAATCACTCCCACTTCTACAAATGTTACAGAAGGCGGTACAACTGATAATTACAAAGTAGTTTTAACATCACAACCAACAGGCAATGTTAATCTAGCCATTGGCAACACTTCCCAAACAACCACTTCAGCTTCCACACTCACCTTTACTTCAGCTAATTGGAATACACCACAAACCGTAACAGTCACCGCTGTTGATGATAACTTAGTCGAAGGCAGCCATAGCGGAACTATTACTCATACCGCCACTTCAACGGATACCAATTACAACAGCATTACCGTACCTTCAGTGACAGCTAATATCACTGATAACGATATTGCCGGAGTCACAATCACTCCCACTTCGACAAATGTTACAGAAGGCGGCGTAACTGGTAATTACACAGTAGTTTTAACATCACAACCAACAGGCAATGTTAATCTAGCCATTGGCAACACTTCCCAAACAACCACTTCAGCTT
>NZ_JAUBTR010000019.1:103743-104243 GCF_036705045.1 Microcoleus sp. BR0-C5 | reverse complement strand
CATTACCGTACCTTCAGTGACAGCTAATATCACTGATAACGATATTGCCGGAGTCACAATCACTCCCACTTCGACAACAGCTACAGAAGGCGGCGTAACTGGTAATTACACAGTAGTTTTAACATCACAACCAACAGCAGATGTAGCTCTAGCAATTGGTAACACTTCCCAAACCACCACTTCAGCTTCCACACTCACCTTTACTTCAGCTACTTGGAATATACCACAAACCGTAACAGTCACCGCTGTTAATGACACATTAGTCGAAGGAAACCATACTGGAACTATTACTCATACCGCCACTTCAGCGGATACCAATTACAACAGCATTCCCGTCGCTGCTGTCACAGCTAATATCACTGATAATGATAGTGCAGCCATCACAATCACTCCCACTTCTACAAATGTTACAGAAGGCGGTACAACTGGTAATTACACAGTAGTTTTAACATCACAACCAACAGCAGATGTAGCTCTAGCAATTGGTAACACTTCCCAAA
>NZ_JAUBTR010000019.1:103273-103643 GCF_036705045.1 Microcoleus sp. BR0-C5 | reverse complement strand
ATACCACAAACCGTAACAGTCACCGCTGTTAATGACACATTAGTCGAAGGAAACCATACTGGAACTATTACTCATACAGCCACTTCAACGGATACAAATTATAGCGGAATTACCGTACCTTCAGTCACAGCTAATATCACTGATAACGATATTACCCCAACACCTACACCAACTCCTACCGCAACTCCTACAGAAACTCCTACACCCACACCAATTCCGACAGCAACTCCGACACCAGAGGTAACACCAACTCCCACACCAATTCCGACAGCAACTCCGACACCAGAGGTAACACCAACTCCCACACCAATTCCGACAGCAACTCCGACACCAGAGGTAACACCAACTCCCACACCAATTCCGACAGCAA
>NZ_JAUBTR010000019.1:86303-103173 GCF_036705045.1 Microcoleus sp. BR0-C5 | reverse complement strand
ACACCAGAGGTAACACCAACTCCCACACCAATTCCGACAGCAACTCCGACACCAGAGGTAACACCAACTCCCACACCGACACCAGAGGTTACTCCAATAGTAACGCCTGACTCAACTTGTTTTTGCGATCGCATTCCTCGCCCCGATCTCAATCAACCCAATGCCACCGATAATGTAATCAATGGCAATCCTGATATCCGAATAGGCACTAACCAAAATGATGCTTATTATAGTAACTCTCCTAGCTTTTTTGATGCTTTGCTAGGGGATGATAACCTATTTGCTGATGACGAAAACGACACACTGAATGGCAATGAAGGTAATGATTTTATCGTTGGTGGTACTGGCAATGATTCCCTGTTTGGTGGCAAAAATAATGATATTATCCTGGGAGGAGAAGGCGCAGATATAATGCGGGGAAATCAAGGGAATGATTCTCTGAATGGCCGAGAAGGAAATGACTTAATTTATGGCGATGCTGGCAAGGATTTCCTTCAGGGTGGCAAAGAAAATGATACCTTGTATGGTGGCAAAGAAAATGATATTTTGCTTGGGGAACGAGGGGAGGATTTATTGTTAGGACAAAAGGGGAATGATACCCTGTGTGGTGGTAGTAAGAATGATACACTCCTGGGAGGCAAAGGTAATGATATTTTGTCTGGGGGTAGTGGATTTGATAGTTTACTAGGAGGTGCAGGAAATGATATATTTGTCTTGTGTCCTGAAGTTGAGTTTAATCTAATTGCAGATTTTACTAAGGGGCAAGATCTGATCGGATTGTCAGGAGGATTCACCTTTGAGCAGTTGCAGATTGCACAGGGAAATGATGGAACATTGCTGACGATTAAGCAAAGTGGAAGGAGACTTGCGAATCTTGTGGGTGTTAATGCTTCAGTAATTACTGCTCAAGATTTTCTCTTAGTTTAAGATAGTGAATTATAAGCTGAACAGGACTTACGCATTGTCACAGTGTAGCAAGGATTTGAGATTGCTTCGCGGAGCTCGCAATGACAGGAAATCGTAGTAAGGATCGCGAATTAAATAACTAACAATTTTAATTGTTATTGTGGGATGGGCGTCCCACCCATCCCACAAACTTGTGGAAGTTATTTAATTCTCATTCCTAAGTGCGTAAGTCCTGCTGGAGTTCCTGCTTAGGGGGAACTCTAGTTTCAATCAACTTGTAGGGTCTTACTTTTCACGGCATTTCTGAAAGGTAGAGTAGGAAGTCATTCTAGCCAAAAGACGTGGATGGTGATATATAGCCTTTCCAGCGAAAGGCTATATCAGATATCTCGATACTCTCCCGTTCCCCAATCTCCCGATATCTCATAACAGGGAATTTATCTGCGTAGCAGCTTAGTTTACGGCTGAGTCATTTTCAAATTCTCGCGAAAGCTTTTCAATTTTATTAAGTATCTTCGCCCACTTCTGACCAAAAAAAGTCAGTGAGTGCGATCGCCCACCACAACTTTAAGCGAACATCCAAATCCCTCGCCCTCGCCCTTTTTTTCATTTGGTCACAGGCTATGATTGACAGTTGGCAGCTTTTGAGAATCTAAATGCTAAACACAAATACAATAATTTCCAGTCTGCTGTTATTTATCCCGGTTTCCATCGCCGGACACTTTCTCGGCTGGGAATCCTCCACAATCTTCGTCACCTCGGCTTTAGCCATCATCCCCCTAGCCGCGTGGATGGGGACGGCCACGGAAGAAATCGCCGTCGTCCTCGGCGCCAACTTGGGGGGTTTGCTGAACGCTACCTTCGGAAATGCTACGGAACTGATTATCGGCATCGTCGCCCTCAACGCCGGACTAATAGATGTTGTCAAGGCCAGCATCACCGGTTCAATTATGAGCAACCTGCTGCTGGTGATGGGATTGGCAATGCTGCTGGGCGGCTTGCGCTACAAAGAACAAGATTTTCAGCCAACAGTCGCCCGGTTGAATGCTTCAGCGATGAACTTAGCCGTGATTGCCATTTTGGTGCCAACAGCAGTTAATGCCACCTCTATTGGCATCCCCGCAGAAACTATGCAGAACCTCTCTAGCGCTGTTGCTGTAGTGCTGATCGTCGTCTACGTGCTGACGCTGCTGTTTTCGATGAAAACCCACAGTTATCTGTACGATGCAGGGGTGGCAGAAATAGAAATGCTGGAAGATTTAGCCGAAAATAACTTAGCACCAGACAGTCCTGACCACAAAGTCAATCTGCCGCTGTGGATTGGGGTGTTGTTAGCCTGTACCCTGATGGTAGCTGTCGAGTCGGAACTGTTGGTGAGTACCCTGGAAGAAGCGACGGCGCGTTTGGGGCTGACATCACTGTTTACCGGGGTGATTTTAGTGCCAATTATTGGTAATGCGGCCGAACATACGACGGCGGTGACGGTGGCGATGAAAAATAAAATGGATTTGTCGGTTTCTGTGGCCGTGGGTTCGAGCTTGCAAATTGCTTTGTTTGTTGCCCCGGTGTTGGTTTTGGCAGGTTTTGTCTTGGGCAAACCGATGGACTTGAATTTCAACCCGTTTGAACTTGTAGCGGTTGCGGTGTCGGTGCTGATCGCCAATTCTATCAGTTCTGACGGCAACTCTAACTGGCTCGAAGGTACTTTGCTCTTGGCAGCTTATACGGTTTTGGCGCTGGCGTTCTACTTCCATCCGGTAATTGAGGGACTTGTTTAAAAGGCTTTCTTATCGGGAAGGAAGAGGGAAGAGGGAAGAGGGAAGAAGGCAGATTTTTTCACTCCCTCACTCGCCCACTCCCTCACTCGCCCACTCTCCCCCTCGCCCACTCTCACTTATTTCTTCGAGATTGGTGGTTGCGATCGTACAATTGAAATGTGCCTGCTCTCTCGTTATTAGTTCTGGTCTGTTTGTAAATTATGTGCTGTCATCAGGGATTTGTGACCTCGATCGGCTGTGAGAAACAACAAAACCTTTGGCCTCAACCCGATCGTTCGATCGCAGTGCCACAGGTTATACAAAAACACGGGATGCTGAAGTCAAGCGAGACTCAAGCCTCCCTTGACTTCAGAGACGCTGCAAGATTTCAATCAAGGGTGCTCATGAGTCTTTTACTAGGTGTGCTACGATCATCATAAGTTGAAAATTGAGTTGGACTTGCATAGCCAAAAAGTTTACTAAAATTAGTCATACTTAACTTGAATGGTTAACATTCTGGGCGGTATGATGACATCAGTGCCGAAAACAAAGGCTTAATTATCTGGGAGAGTAAACCGAGCGTGCAAGTCAAAACTGACCAGCCTGTTACAAGGTCGAACGGGAGTCCGCGTTTCGTTAAATTGGTTGAAAATATTGGATGACTCATGGCTAAAAGCTTCAACTAAAATTACATCAATTAGGGCGTTGCTCCGCCCGAATTAACGCCTGTGGACAAGAATGAGCCGACTCCCTTGGGTGAAACAGGAAGCAGACCCTTCAGGAGCAATCCTGATTGAATGGTGAGACTTAAATAAGTTTAGCCAAGTTTTGTGTAGCAGTCTAACTAGACAACGTAAAACCTCGTACTCTTATTGTTGAGTACGTCGTCCTACAAACACGGTGTTGCCGTCTAGGAAAACTCGTATTTGAACAAAAACCGAACTAGATAAAGAGGACTAATCAAATACGGTATGCCATACCGGAATTAACGATTTTAGAGAAGACACCTCTAATGCGGCTTGAGTAATCTTGTCAAGGCAAGTAACGCAAGCTGAATCAAAAATCTAACTCACCAAGAGTGCACACAGTAAACGACGGTCGATTTAAAACTGACCAGCCTATAAAAAGGTCGAACGGGATACCACGATTCGTTAAATTGGTTGAAAATAATGGTTAAACAATGGCTAAAAGCTTCCACAATAATAAATAGTTGTAGAGACTTCAAAAATAGGGTGCTGCTCCACCCGAATTTACGCCTGTGGACAAGTAAGAGCCGACTCTCTTGGCAGAAGCAGGAATCAGACCCTCTAGAAAATACTTCTAGTTGAATGGTGAAGCTTAGATAAGTTTAGCCAAGTTTTGTATAGCAGTGTCAAAGTAAAACTTGATAGAGCAACCTCAATCAGGGTTATGTGGCTTCTGTGAGTTATTGCCTCAATCCCAAATGCCCGAATCCCTCCGATCCAGCCAACTCTGGCAAATCCGCGTGTATCCACTGCGGGTCAGAACTTTTGTTGCAAGGTCGATATCGGCTAGTCGCGCCTCTCGGAGGCGGCGGCTTTGGCAGAACATTTGAAGTGGACGACAACGGCGCCCGAAGAGTGCTCAAAGTCCTGCTCAAAGAACATCCCAAAGCTGTAGAACTGTTTAAGCAAGAAGCCGACGTATTGGTCAGGCTCAGACATCCAGGTATTCCAAAAGTCGATCGCGACGGTTATTTTATATTTACGCCCGCTCACAGCACAGAGTCTTTTCACTGTCTGGTGATGGAGAAAATTGCTGGGGCCAATTTGCAAGACTGGCTGAAACATCGGGGCCGCCCGATTAGTCAAGAACAAGCTGTAAACTGGCTCAAACAACTGTCGGAAATTTTAGACCAAGTTCACCGCCTCAACTATTTCCATCGGGATATCAAGCCGCACAATATTATGTGCAAGCCAAACGGGCAGTTAGTGCTGATTGACTTCGGGACTGCTCGGGAAGTGTCGGCGACTTATTTCGCTAAGGTGGGCCAGGGGCAAAATGTAACTGGTATTGTTTCCCCCGGCTACACGCCGCCGGAACAAACAAATGGCAAGGCTGTTCCGCAGTCGGATTTTTTTGCTCTGGGGCGCACTTTTGTTTATTTGCTGACTGGAAAGCCGCCGACTGCGTTTCCAGAGAATCCGCGCACGGGCCGATTAATGTGGCGCAAAGGAGCTCCTCAAGTTTCCGACTCCGTGGCTAATGTGATCGATTATCTGATGGCGCCTTTTCCGGGAAATCGACCTCAAAGTCCCCAGATGGTTTTGCAGTGCTTGGAGGAAATTAATCTCGACGGCGGGGAAACTCAGTTGCCCACTCAGTTGCCGACGACGGGGCAAACTAAAATTCGCGCAACTGCCGGGGAGGCTGGGGCGAAGAAGCAGAGTTCCATAAACCGCCTCAGACCTCTGAATTCGGGATTGAACAAGACTGATAAAGATGTTTTTGATTGGAAAAAGAAGTTGCTGGCGGGCACGGCTGTTTTGATGGTGAGTATTGGCGCGTCTCAAATTTACGGTTCGCTGCGTTACGGGGTGTTTCCGGCAAACCCGGTGTGGCTGCTTTCGACTTTACCTACCACTCATTTTTTGCAAAGAAGTTTGGATAATGTCGGGAGTGTAAATGCCATCGCCCTGTCGCCTGACGGTCAAACTTTGGTGAGCGCAAGCTTTGGGACGATTAGAATTTGGAATGTGAGGACGGGACGGCTGGTGCGGACTCTCAATTCGGTGCATTCTAAAAAATCGGTCAACACGCTGGCGGTGAGCCCGAACAGCTCGATTTTGGCCAGCGGCGGCGGCGACAAGAATGTGATTCTCTGGGATTTGAAGACGGGGCGGCGGATGCGGACGATTCCCGCTCACAAAGCCGCCGTCAACGCGATCGCTTTTAGCAGGGACGGTCAAACTCTGGCTAGCGGCAGCGATGACAAAACTATTCGCTTGTGGAATGTCAGAACCGGCAGCAGGTTGCGGACTTTGAGCGGCCACGCCGGAGGAGTAAACGCCATCGCTTTGAGCCGGGACGGTAAAACTCTCGCTAGCGGCAGCGAGGACAAGACTGTGCGTTTGTGGAATCTTGGCACCGGAGAAGTCAGAAGAATTATCACAGGTCACCGGGGCCCGGTTACTGCTGTGGCTTTTAGCCCGAACGGGCAAAGTGTGGCGAGTGCTAGCACCGACAATACGATCCGTTTGTCGAACGTGCAAGACGGGAAGCGTACCCGCACTTTTAAAGGGCATTCGGACTGGGTGAGGACGATCGCCTTTAGCGCGGACAGCCGCACTTTGATCAGCGGGGGCGGAGATATTATAGTTTGGGATTTGAAGACCGGAAAAGAAAGAAGCAGTCTTTCGGGTCACAGTCAGTTTGTGAGTTCGGTTGCTATTTCCAGAGATAGCAAGACTTTTGTGAGCGCCAGTCCCGATCGCACTATTAAGATTTGGCGAATGCCATAATTTTACTATTTTAGATTTTAGATTTTAGATTGAAGAGTCGAGGCGAGTGAGAAATCCCATCCCGACTCCGACGTGGAAGTCTGGGCATTGCCCGCTGTACAAATGTTACTTGCCACAATTGGCAAAAGTAGAAAACAAGTTAAATTCTGTAACTCTCCACGCTTGCCATGTCTGCGCGCCAGCAAAAAGACTGTACCTAGTTATGCTTTTATCGCTGTCAACATAACTTTGCCAACTTAATGAAGCAACAGTTGGATACTGGGCTGGAAACTCCCCTGGTATAGGACTTACTTGCGAGCTCATGTTCCATCCTACTTGCTTGCTAAAATCTTTAATTTGACCTTCGCAAGTTCGACAGTTAGAACCGCCGACTTTCTGCCAAATCTCTAACTGCGGAGTCAATCCATATTTGCCATTGCTCGATTGCATCCACATTTGATCGATCGCCCGGAGGTTCGGACAAGACAGATTTGCGGGGTTGTTGCGGATCAGAGAGACTGTTTCTTGATCTGCTTCGTACCATTTTTTGGCTTCTAATAAGGATTGAAGTTTGCTAAATTCGCTGTTGCTTTCTTGTGAATTAGCGGTAAATGCTGGTTGCAAAACTGCCATAAATGTGCATATTAATGCGAGGGATAGTTGGCGAAGTTTAAACATGATGTTCTCTAAGTAAAAGTGATTTCACAAATGACCAGTTTACCATCTCTAGACCGAGATGAAATCTTCAGAGCCAATAAAATTGGGAGCCAAGCCTGTCAAAGCAGCTAAAACTTCACCGCTGCTGGCTACTCTAATTAATGTGCCGTTAGTTCCAGGGGAAATTGATAGCTGTCCGAAGGTCAAGCCATTGATTAATTGAATGGTATCTTGAGAGTTGGCGAAATCAGAGATTGTATCAATTCCCAATCCCGCACCTAAAACAAATAGATCGTTGCCCGCGCCGCCGACGAGATTATCGTTGGCCAAACCGCCGTTGAGAGTGTCAAAACCTTTGCCGCCAGAAAGGTTGTCGTTGCCGCCGCCCCCGATAAGAATATCGTTGCTTCGCAAACCGATGAGTGTGTCATCGCCGTCTAAACCGTTGATATTATCGCTGCCACTGGTGCCAGTTAGGTTGTCGTTGCCGGGAGTGCCGTTGATGACGTTTGGAGGGTTATTGATGCCGCCTGGAGTGGTGCCGATGTCAGAAACAAAGACATCCCTGGTATTGTTCGTGTCTCCCGGCACGAGGTTGGAGGAATTTGAAGAAAACGCCACAAACCGCCCGTCGGCTGAGATGGAGGGGCTGGCGAAGCCTCTGGTGTCGGCGTTTCCCTGATTACCTGCTGAGTCTACAGAGATGCGGGTGGTGGTATTGGCTAACAAGTCCCGCATGAAAATGTCAGGGGCATTGTTAGTGTCCCCCGGCGCGAGGTTGGAGGCATCAGAATAAAACGCCACAAACCGCCCATCGGCTGAGATGGAGGGGGTGTAGGAGTCACTGTTCGCCTGATTGCCTGCTGAGTCAACAGAGACGCGGGTGGTGGTATTGGTTGACAAGTCCCGCACGAGGACATCTGGGCTATTGTTAGTATCATCCGCCGGCACGAGGTTAGTGGCATCAGAATAAAACGCCACAAACCGCCCGTCGGCTGAGATGGACGGGTAGTAGGAGTAGCCGTTCCCCAGATTGCCTGCTGAGTCAACAGAGACGCGGGTGGTGGTATTGGTTGACAAGTCCCGCACGAAGATTTCGTAGCGATAGTTAGGGTCTCCCGGCACGAGGTTGGAGGAATTTGAAGAAAACGCCACAAACCGCCCGTCGGCTGAGATGGACGGGTAGTAGGAGTCACTGTTCGCCTGATTGCCTGCTGAGTCAACCGAGACGCGGGTGGTGGTATTGCTTGACAAGTCCCGCACGAAGATGTCAGCGAGATTGTTAGTGTCCCCCGGCACTAGGTTGGAGGCATCAGAATAAAACGCCACAAACCGGCCGTCGGCTGAGATGGAGGGCTGGGAGGAAACAAGGTTTCCCTGATTGCCTGCTGAGTCAACAGAGACGCGGGTGGTGGTGTTGGTTGACAAGTCCCGCACGAAGATGTCAGCGAGATTGTTAGTGTCCCCCGGCACTAGGTTGGACGCATATGATTCAAACGCCACAAACCGCCCGTCGGCTGAGATAGAGGGGTTTACGGACGAGTCGATCGCCTGATTGCCTGCTGAGTCAACTGAGACGCGAGTAATAGTCATAAGCCCGGACATTTAAGAGTAGAAGTTTGGAGATGCCGTGCGGTTGATTGAAATTATTCAATAAGCAGCTCTCAAAGTCAATTCATAAAAGTCATAACTTTGAGTTCATAAAAGCCATATTTATGAATAAATGTTACCAACACTAGACAAAATAGCCAAACTCATGTGCAGTCAGCGAGCGAATGATACTTGCCCCAGAATTAAGGAAGTTGTCTGTCTTGCAAAATCTAAAATCTAATAACTAATTCCCCGCCCGTTTTTGGCAAATTCATCAACAGTTTGCTGGGACAATTCGTGGACTGCGATCGCCTGCAACACGTCAAAAGGCAATGTCAAATGATGTGCTCCAGCTAATAAAGTCTTTACCGCTTCTTCCGGCGATTTAATGCTAGCTGCCAAAATTTCAGTATTTGTTTTTTTCAACACATTTGCCATATCCCGCACTAAGGCAAAACCGTCTCCTAACAATCTGGTGGCGCGATTCACGTAGGCGATCGCATATTTTGCCCCCGCTTCTGCTGAAACAACTGCTTGTGAGGCGCTGTATATCGCCGTCACCGCGCAAGGAATTTCTGGTGACAAATGCGCTACTGCTTGAAAACCAGCCGCCGTTGCTGGAACTTTCAAAACTGTTTGCTGTCCAATTAATTCAAAAGCCGCTTTTCCTTCTGCTACCATGCCATCAAAATCAGATGCAGTTAGCTGATAATACACTTCCCCCGGAATAAGTTTCGCCAGTTGTGTGAGCGTCACATCGGGAGATAAATCGCTTTTTCCCAGGAGGGTAGGATTAGTAGTAATTCCCGAAAGCCAGCCGAACTGGCTCGCTTCTTTTGCTTCTGCTACAATTGCAGTATCGAGATAAATTCCCATCAGCTCTACACCTTTATTTTCTTAGTTTTTTCTGAGTTTTCCGAGGCTTAGTTTAAATTTGATGTCACTGAGCGTCAAATTGATTGTTAGGTATTAACTGTAGCAGATTTGTGAAAACATCGCTAGTAAGTAAAAATAACAATTAAGTGATGGGTATCACGTCACTTGCTGATTACGATCGCCATGTAAGAAAACTTCGATCGCCAAATGCCGGAAACAAACAATTTATATTTGTAGTATGGGTTATGTATGCAATAACTCAAGGAGGTGACTCATAAAATGAGAGAAAAAGAAAATCATCAGTCACAAGTCAGTCTTGAGGAATCTTCTGACAAAGCGGAGTTGAAAAAACCAGCAGCCACTCAAGACTTGTCAGAAAATGATAATTCTCAAACCGAGTCTCAAGCATTTGAAAATCACGGTGAAGATGGTTTGAAGGCTCTAGCACGCTTAATGATGGTGAGTCTAACTTGGTCGCTGGCAGGACTTTCTAAACCAAAGTAAGTTTTTGGGTTATTGGCTATTGGTTATTGGTAATTGGTAATAAACACTGGTATTATGCCAGAGTGTGATGAATCTTTAAGTTTTAATATCCAATTCCTAATCCCTCGCCTGTGCTTTTTATAGTACAGGCTTGCCCATTTCCCAATCGGATGGGGCTCCATGCCTCATCCCTGGGCTTCGCCCAATTCCCAATATCAAACTTTTATTTATATCAACCGTTTTGGGGCTTGCTATAAATCCGCCCCAAAGACACAATATTGTTGTGTCCAGATTTCCTACTTAATATTTGCCGAACCTACTGCCTCAGAAATCGAATTAAATCCTTTTTCTTCTAACTTTTGCAACAAACCTTGGAGAATCCGGCGCACCATCCAAGGCCCTTCGTAAACCCAACCGGTGTAAACTTGAATTAAACTTGCACCGGCGGCGATTTTTTCCCAAGCATCTTCGGCGGTGAAAATGCCACCAACTCCAATTATCGGCAATTCGCCTTTTGTATATTGCCAGATAAATCGGATTACTTCTGTCGATCGCTCCCGCACAGGAAGCCCGCTAATTCCCCCGGCTTCTTCGGCGATTGGTTTGCCTGTTTCTCGCAATATTTGTGTTTTCAATCCGTCGCGGCGGATGGTGGTATTTGTGGCGATAATTCCTGCTAGTTGGTAGGTTTTTGCTAAGTCAAGGATTGATACGATCGCCTCCGACTCCAAATCCGGCGCAATCTTGACTAAAATTGGCTTGATTCCCTGATTTTCTTGTTGCAAAATTTCCACAATTGTGCTAAGTCCAGCAGCATCTTGGAGCGATCGCAACCCCGGCGTATTCGGAGATGAAACGTTGACTACAAAATAGTCGCCCCAATCTTTCAGCAGCTTAAAACTCTCCAAATAGTCGGCTGCTGCCTGCTCTAACGGTGTTACCTTAGATTTACCGAGATTGATGCCCAAGGGGAACCGAGACTGAGACATGGGGCGCTGGGCATCGAGTGGGGACTTTTTCTGTGCGGCCTGAAACCGGGCTGCCATTGCCGCGGCTCCTTGATTGTTAAATCCCATGCGGTTGAGGGCTGCACTGTCCTGAGTCAAGCGAAACAAGCGAGGTTGGGGGTTTCCCGGCTGTGGTTGACAAGTGACAGTGCCAAGTTCGGCAAAGCCAAAGCCAAAATTTGCCCAAATGTCAGCAGCTACGCCGTTTTTATCAAATCCGGCGGCCAAGCCGACAGGATTGTTAAAGCTCAGTCCCCACAAAGATTGTTCGAGGCGAGAATCTTGGACTCCCAAAGATTTCTGCAATCGAGAGAGCATTTGGCTGGTGGCGGGGTTTGACTGGGTTCTGGCTGCGAGTTCGAGAACTTGGAGAGTGCGGTTGTGCAGCCACTCGGCATCGGTTTTCAATACGGAAAACAACAGCGGGCGTACACTTGATTGATAAATATCCAATGATTTGTACTGGGGCAATTTACAAATTAGAAAGGAGAATGGAAATAAAAATATTCACGAGCAGACAGTGAAGGTGAGGTTGTTACTTCAACTTCGATCGACTTTATCCAATGTTTGAGACTGAAGGATAAGTGAGACGATTATATTATAAGTTGACTCTTTTGCATTTTAATTTTTTGAATCTTTAAGTTAGTAATTTTAAATTAGACAAGGTGCGGGGAAGCTTGGAAATGGGGCAGCAGCAAAGACCAAAGGATTTAGACGAACAAATCGCGACCCTAGAGCGCGTTCTCCTGACTCTCCGAGAAGAGGAGAATGTTGAAGTGCTACTTTCGACCACACTCGGTTACTTGCAAGCGGAATTTGACTGGCGGTTGATTTGGATCGGGTTGTACGATCGACAGGCCCACAGATTGTTCGGGAAAGGCGGCATAACTCCTAACGGCGACCTGTCTTTTCTCAAACAGCGGTTTGCTCTCAGTCCGGGGGATTTGCTGGAACAAGTGGTGATTCAGCTCCGCCCGGTGGGAGTCCCGGATTTGCGATCGGAAAACCGAGCCGGAGAATGGCGCAAAGCAGCTCAAACTTTCAATATTCAAGGCACGACTCTGTTTCCGCTGCGCTACAAAGACCGCTGCTACGGCGTGATTTTGCTCGGCACAGACCTGTGGGGATCGTCGCCAAAGTCGGGGGAAAAAACGCAGTTGGCGATCGTATTTGGAGCGCTGGCAACTGCTCTTTACCAAATAGAAAAAGACTGGCAGCGACAACAAGTTAAACACCCAGACGAGTCTCTTTTTGCGCTGATTTCGCAGTTGGGGGAATTGCGATCGCTCGACCAATACTTGCAAGCGGTGGTCGAACAAACTCATGAATTTATCGAGCCGACACGCACCAATGTTTATTGGTTCGAGCGAGAGCGACGCTATTTTTGGCGCCGAGTCAGCAACCGCGAAGTTACTCCGGGTTTGGGCGGGCCGGGCCGAGCGGCTTCGGGCATCACCGTCCAAGACTTGGGCGAATTTTATCAGGCTTTGGGCAGGGAAGAAATGGTTTGGATCGGCGAATCTCAAAGTTCTCTGAAAACTGAGCTGACGGGACGGTTGATGCAGCAAATCCGCGCTCGCTCTCTGTTGGCTGCGCCGATTGTTTCGGAAGGGGAATTGTTGGGATTTTTGGCAGTCGAAGCCGGCGAGCCCCGGATTTGGCAAGATAATGAAAAGCATTACCTGCGGGGAGTGGCGCAGTTAGTGGCTCTGACGGCTCCTATGTCGGAGATGGAGGAGAAAATTCAACAAACTGAGATCGATCGAGATTTAACTGCTGGAATAGCTCACGCCATCTACAGCGATGCTGACTGGGAGGCGACTTTGAAAAATACCGCCGAACAGTTGTGCGATCGGCTCAAATGCGAATACTTTTTGCTGCTGCTGTACGGCGAAGAACAAAATCGCTTTGAAATTGTCTGCCAAAATCTGCCCCGCAATCGCAGGCCAGTGCCGTCGCCACTCAACGCCCTCGATGTGGCTGACGTGGGGCTGTTGCAAGAAAGTGTACCTCTAGCTATTGAAAATTGGGAGGAAGATGGGCGGTTGGGCGCTTGGCGGGATGTGTTGGGGGAAGCTGGGGTGCGATCGCTGTTGGCATCGAGCACTAGGGCGAAAAAGGCAGAGGGAGAAAACCCCAATCTCAAATCGAAAATCGCCAATCGCAAATCGATCGAGGGTTTGCTGGTTGTCGGGCACAGTGCAACTCGCACTTGGAGGCGATCTGAGCAAGAATTAGTTCGGCTAGTGGGCGAACAACTCGGATTGATCCTGCACTCGTGGCAGCAGAGTTCGGCAATCGACAAATATCAGCAATTTGAGCGCTCGCTCAAATCGGGTTTGGGGGTTTTGCACCATTCTCCTGATGAGCAATCTGAGCAAGAGATATCTGCTGCTTCGCCGACGATGTTCCCAGAGTTGCCGCTACAAAAGCTCGATCGTAACTTTGCTCAACACGTTTCCCAGACAATTTCCTGTCCTTTAGTAGCCGTAATTACTTGGAATCCCGGTGAGGAGGAAGGTTCAATTGCGACGGCGCTAGCTGCTAATCCCGTATTTGCCCTCAATCCCGAGGCGGTGATTCCTGTCAAAACAGATGCCTTGATCCAACAAACCCTGGCTGCTAGCGGGGTGCTGCAACAGAGCACGAGCCAACTGCAACTGGCGACGAAGCGGTGGCTACGCAGTCCGGGAATTGGCGAGATTCTGACAGTGGCGCTGCGGACGGCCCCAGAACACGCTCCGGCGGGCATTGTGGTGGCTGCGGACGCTCCGGGCCGCCAGTGGTCGGAGTTGTCGGTGAGTTTACTCAGCTCGATGGCGTCTCAGTTGGCTTGGTGGCGCAGGTATTTGGCGGTGCAATCGATCCAGGAGTCGCAGCGAAAGGATCTGGAGTTGCTCAACTGGTACAAACAGCGCCGTTTTGAGGAGTTTTACCGCACTGTGGGAGCGGGGGTGAAGGAGTTGGGGGAGTTGAGTCAGTCGATTTTGCAGTCGGCGAAGGAACAAAAGGATGCTCTAAAAATTTTGCGCTACCAACAGGTTTTGCGGCAAATGGGCAATGCTTTGGGGTCAACTCATTTGCTGCTGAAACAGGAACATTGGCGGCTGCAATTCGCACAAGATGCGGTGCCTGTGAGCGCTTGGCTGAGGCGATCGCTCGATCGAACGGCCCCCCAGGTCAAACAGTCGCAAGTCTTGCTGGAAGTGCACAGAGAAACTGCTGTATCGATGCCTGCAGGCCAGACTTTGAGCGTTCGCGGGGACAGCATCAAGCTCGATTTGATTCTGTGCGAATTGCTGGCGACGGCTTGCAGACGCTCTGCTGTTGGCGCCAAGATTGAGATTCGCTCTCAGTTGTTGGGGGAAGATTTGTTAGAATTGTCTGTGATCGATAGCGGCGCGTGCGATCGACAGTTAATTGCTGCCTTCAACGGCGGTTCCGGGCCGGACATATTAGCGGTTTCTAGTTCCAATAGGTCGATCGTGCAAAATCTCTTAATTTGTCAGCGAGTGGTAGGCTTAATGGGGGGAAACTTTTCTATAGAAATGTTAGAAAATAATTTAATTGTCGCTCGTTTAGTGCTACCCCTAGCCAATTCTTAATATTGCAAAATTTTGTAAAACTTCCAAGCTGCGATCGAGGATTGTAGGGGCGGGTTTCACCAACAATAATTGCCTACAACCAATAATCTCATAAACCCGCCCCCACCCAACGCTAAATCGCCATCTACCTCGCTGCGATCGAGGATTGTAGGGGCGGGTTTCACCAACAATAATTGCCTACAACCAATAATCTCATAAACCCGCCCCCACCCAACGCTAAATCGCCATCTACCTCTTTCAAAATACAAGGAGCGGGTTTAGCTACGCTCTATATTGTCACTGATATCTTCTTGCGCCATTCTTAGGAACGAACGGGCCACAGAGCCCGTTCCACAATACATCAATTTTCTTGTGGATGGGCCCCAGAACCCGCCCCTGAAAGACTTTCAGAACTGGGGAAAAACCTTTGAGTAATCCAAGCAGTTACAATATGAGAAAGCAATCCCATCGGCCCAGCAAAAAAACACAAAGCCAGAGAATGAAGCGTCCAAACTCCTGTCCGCTGTCCTTCCCAATAAATCCAGCGCCCGACAAACAAGTCCATCACTAAAAAATGTATCCATCCCGTAGCCGCCGCCGTTTCCTCCCCCAGAAACTTAGCAATATCTGCTAGCTTGGGATTCGACAAAGCTGCCGCATTTTCCGCAGTCAGACTGCTACCAAACAAATATATGTACAAAGCGGCTAGAACTGCAAACGGAATGAAGGAATTCATCACTTTTCGGGTAATTCCCCAGTTTGGTAATAAAATCATAATTGCCCAGAAAGGCACAACGAACAGATTACCGGCATTAAAAATTAGTTCTGGTGTCATAGTTGGCTCTTGGCTCCTGCGAAGGCAATGCAATTAAGGATGTTAAGATTACTTTACACAATTTTTGCTAAAATTTCTCAAAACCCGAAAAAAATCTCATTCACAAATGGAATAGAATTGCTATACTTATCTAAAATTTCAAATTTAGCCTCTAAAATCGATTAAGGCAGCACAGCCCATGACAACTTATAATAACTTTTCCGAGTGGTGCAAGCACAAAGAAAATCTCTCGCCCGGTGCGAAACATACCGTAGACATACTGTTGCAAATATCAGACAATGCCGAGTGCGATCGAGCCAACGAACTCCTTTCTAATACAAAAGAAATTGACCTCAAAAATCTTCAAATTACCGATATCAGCCCCCTCTCATCTTTCACTAACCTTACTAATCTCATCCTCGGCAGTAATCAAATATCTGACCTCGATCATCTGCAATCTTTAACTAACCTGAAAACTCTGGTTATAGATGTCAATCAAATATCAGATATCAGTCCGCTTTCATCTCTAACAAATCTGAGTATACTCGTTCTCGATACCAATCAAATCTCAGATATCAGTCCCCTAGCAGGTCTAACGAATCTTACCGCACTTGTCTTGTTTGACAACAAAATTTCCGACATCACTCCGGTGAAAAATTTAACTAACTTAAATGCGCTAATTCTCTACAACAATCAAATTTCCGATCTCGCTCCTCTGGAAAATTTAACTGAACTCCAGACACTCTACCTTTATAATAATAAAATATCGGATATCACCCCGCTGGCTTCCTTAAAAAATCTGACTACGCTGTTTCTCTTCGGAAATGAAATATCTGACCTGACTCCGCTGGAATCTCTAACTAACTTAAATAAATTGGTTTTATTCCAAAATAAAATATCAGATATTAGTCCTTTGACATCGCTCACTAATTTAATTGAACTCAACCTCGGTAACAATCAAATATCAGACATCAGTCCGCTGAAATCCTTAACTAATTTGACTGAACTTTATCTGTTCAACAATCCGATTTCGGATAGCAGCGCGCTACAAGCTTTAAATAATTTATTTTTACTAGACTTGTACAACAATCAAATCTCGGATATCAGTTCCCTGCAATCTTTGCAAAAATTGACTACCCTGGACTTGCGCGGGAATCCCATTGTTAATAAAATTTGCCCGGTCAATCCTGAATCAATCTGCCGGTTTTAATTAATTATTAAGGTCGAGGCAAGATAGCAGTTTATAGAGTATCATGTCAAAGGTCAATATCAGGAGAAAGTGATGAGCGGACACGATGCTTTGATGTTAGGATTGCTGCTGTTGCCAGGTTTGGCTTTGTCGATCGCAATTATGGGCGCTTTTGCCGCTGGTGGATAATCAGTTTTGGCAGCAGGCAGATTTTGTAAAAAGTAGTTTTTTCCTCGTTTTCATCGTTCCCAGGCTCTGGCTGGGAACGCATTTCACTCTTGCTCAGCCTCCTGTTTTTTTGCCAGCGAGGCAGAGCCTCTGGATCTCGGTTCCCCGCCAGAGGCAGGGAACCAGTTGATTTCCCTTCTTCCTTCTTCCTTCTTCCTGACATCCGTTACATCCGTTACAAAATCCGTTACAAAATCCGTTGCCGAACTTCCTTCTTCCTGACATCCGTTACATCCGTTACATCCGTTACAAAATCCGTTGCCGAACTTCCTTCTTCCTGACATCCGTTACATCCGTTACATCCGTTACAAAATCCGT